>JBGCFK010000360.1:0-7513 GCA_045106875.1 Paracoccaceae bacterium
AGAGCAGCTCATCGAGCTTCCGGCGCTCGGCAAGATCGAGCTGAGAACAGGAACGGGGCATGAATCTTCTCCAAGCTAAGGCGCTGAATTCACAAGAAAGTCGCACTTGGAAATAGAATTCACCGATTCAGGCTTGCGCGAAGTTAAAGAATTATTATGTTAAATTGGTAGCAAGGCGCAGGTGAGTGTTGGAAAGCTCACGCAACACTGGCCCCGGCAGAATGCGCTAGGTGAAAGCATTGGTCAGCAGAACCATTTACCCTTCAACTTCGGAATGCATAGCGCTGAACAGACCGCGGATAGCTTATGGCGATTCGTCCATGCTCATAAGGCGTGGAAAGGCTTCCATGTAAGCAATCTGCCGCGCGTCTCGGGTGCGCCAGGCCTAGCGTAGGCCTATTGGACTTCCCCAATCATGTAGAACGAGGCAGACTGGTCCTGTCGGCATCACGGTCATGAATCAACTGTGGCAGTTGATCTCAATGCCTCATCCCGGTCAGGTCAGGCGCCATCAGTCTCCCCGCCAACGACATTGCTGCCACAACGTTCACGACAGATACAACGATGTTGGGCTTCCGTGCACAACTATAACCTGCAAGCCCGTGCCATACTCGCCCCCGGCACATTCTGTGCCCATCCGTCTCCACAAACTGTTTCCAGTCACGCCAGGTTGTCATCATCATATCCTTGCTTGCTCCTTCCCCGTCACAAGGTAGAGGGTTGCGACAACACTGCAGCGGGTCAAGGGAGGCTCACATGCCGTTCATCCGAGTTGATATTCTCGAAGGTCGTTCCGAAGAGATGAAGAAGGAGTTGGCCGAGCGCCTGACGGAGACACTGTCGGACGTTATGGGCGTACCGCCTGAAGCGACCCATGTCATCATCGAGGAACATGACAAGCGGCACTGGTCTGTTGGCGGTGTTCGCTACATCGACAAGTGATGCATTGGAGCGAAGAACAACCGACGCTGCGGCGCCGTGAGGTCCATTTTGGCGACCGTGTGGTGTGGTGTTTCTCTGACCGACCCGGATCGGTCTGGGCTATGTTCGCTGCTTCTGTTGCGGCATGCCCGGACGCAGAGGTTCTCTCTGGTGACGAAGGATCGGTAAGCTATGCTGAATTGGCAGACAAAACGACACGGATGGCCGCCGGGATGGCCAAGGCTGGCATCAGTCAGGGAGACCGTGTCGCGCTTTTGATGGGCAACCGGTTTGCTTTTGTGGAAGTTTTCCTGGCTTGCCAATGCCTTGGCGCTGTCTGCGTTCCGTTGAACCCCCGTCAACCCGCGCCCGAGATTGCATATGCAGCCAATCAATGCGGCGCGTCGGCCATTGTGGTCGAGGCGGATCTGGGCGGAAATCTCCCCGCCCGCGGTGACATCCCGACCGTGCGTCATATCTGGGCTGCATATGGTGAATTGCCGGGTGCAGCTATTCTTGAAGACGTCGACGGTACTGCGATGGATGCGGTCGAGGTTTCAGAGGATGACTGCGCCACGATACTCTACACCTCCGGAACCACCGGGCGTCCGAAGGGTGCGATGCTCACACATCTGGGCATCGTGCACTCATCCCTGCATTTTGCGATGTCCATGGAGATGCAGGCAAGAGACCGGAGTTTGCTCGCCGTGCCTGCGAGTCACGTCACCGGGTTGATTGCCAACATCACCACAGCGCTGTCATGCGGGGCGTCCATCGTCTTTCTGCGGCAGTTCAAAGCCACCGGTTGTCTCGAGCTGATGGCCCGCGCCAAGGTCACGCACACGCTGATCGTTCCGGCGATGTACAATCTGTTCTTGCGGGATCCAACGTTCGAGCAACATGATCTGAGCAGCTGGCGTATCGGCGGATATGGCGGTGCGCCCATGCCTGAGGCGACGATTGTCGAGATGGCTGCGCGCGCGCCTCATGTTGGTCTGATGAACGGTTATGGCGCGACCGAGGCGACATCTCCCACCACAATGAATCCCCACCGGTTCGCCGCCTCGCATTCTGATTGCGTAGGGTTGGCATTGCATTGCACGGAGGTCGGCGTCTTTGGAGCGGATGGGGCCGAGCTTCCACCGGGCAATCAGGGCGAGATCTGGATGCGAGGACCAAACGTGATCCCCGGCTATTGGGATAATGTCGACGCCAATGCTGCGAATTTTGTCGGTGGATGGTGGAAATCCGGTGACATGGGCAGCATGACCGAGGACGGTTTCATCAGGGTTCATGATCGCATCAAGGACATGGTGAACCGTGGCGGCTTCAAGATCTTTTCGATAGAAGTCGAAAGCCAGCTTTCATTCCATCCCAACATTCTGGAAAGCGCTGTTATTGGGCGCGCCTGCGAGGTTCTGGGAGAGCGTGTGCATTTGGTGGTTGTTCCGAAGGACAGTTCACCCACAGATATGTTGGCCGAGGATATCCGCACTTTTGCTCGCGAGCGGTTGTCGGACTACAAGGTGCCCGAAGTGATCCACTTCCGCACAGCACCCCTGCCCCGAAATGCCAACGGCAAGATCATCAAGACGCAGCTGCGCCAAGAGTACACATGAGGACATTTGCATGACCCCCCTTCTCAAAGGTATCCGCGTGGTCGATCTAACATCGGTCATAATGGGGCCATTCGCGACCGCACAGCTTGGTGTTCTGGGGGCTGATGTGATCAAGGTCGAGCCGCCCACAGGCGAAGCGGTCCGCCATATTGCGCCGATGAAATCGCCGCAGATGGGCTGTGGGTATCTGAATGCCAACCGGAACAAGCGTTCGGTGACGCTGGACCTGAAGACCGAAGCCGGGCGTGATGCGCTGGACCGTATCATTGCCACTGCGGATGTGTTCGTGACGAACATGCGTCGAAAGGCTTGCGAGAAGCTTGGTCTTGATGTCGACGCGATGCGCGCGCGGCATCCTAACGTGATCCATTGTGCGGCGATAGGTTTTGGACGTGGTGGACCTTACGAGAACGATGCTGCCTATGATGATGTGGTGCAGGCGCTCTCGGGTTTTGCCGCGGTCAATGCCAATCAGCAGGGCGAACCACGGTTCGTGCCGCAGATCATCGTCGACAAACTGACGGGCATGTTCGTAGTAGAGGCAGTGCTTGCCGCGTTGTTGCATCGCGAACGTACTGGCGAAGCTCGGTCCTGCGAGATCCCGATGATGGAAACAGCAAGCTATTTCCTGATGGTCGAACATCTGCAAGGTCAGATCCATCAGCCTCCCATAGGTCCCCCTGGCTATGTGCGGCTGACGAACCCCTATCGCCGCCCCTACCCCACCAAGGATGGCTTTGTGGCCGTGCTGCCTTACGTCGACAAGCATTGGGAGGCGATGCTGCGCCTGATCGGTCGCGAGGATGTGGCCAAGGCTGACTGGTTCAATTCGGTCACCGAACGATCCAAGCGCGTGCATGATCTCTACCAGATGGTCGACGAGGCTATGCCAACAAAAACCACTGCCGAATGGCTGGCGCTGTTCAAGGAGGCTGACATTCCTTGCGGCCCCGTCAATACGATGGAAAGCTTGCTGGAGGATCCGCACCTCACGGCGTCTGGAGTATTTCAGGGCCATGAACATCCGACCGAGGGGCCGCTTAGGTTTCTGCGTCATCCTGTACAATGGGACATGCCGGAAATGCCTGAAGTGCACGCGCCGGTGAATGGCGAGCAGACACGTGAGATTCTCGGCGATGCAGGCATGTCGGCAGAAGAGATCGCGGCGTTGATCGCTTCAGGAGCTGCTCGGGAGGCGTCGTCATGAAAGCTGCTGTCTATCGCCATGCTGGTGGGCCCGAAGTTTTGGCCATCGAAGATGTTGCTAATCCCATGGCTGGCTCTGGCGAGGTGCTGGTCCGTGTCTATGCGCATGGTGTGAACCCAACCGACTGGAAGCGCCGCTCCGGCGGGCGGGGACCGCTGCCATATCCGCAGATTATACCAGGCTATGATGCGGGCGGGATCATTGAAGCCGTAGGCGATGGAGTTGATCCAGCACGCATTGGCGAGCGGGTTTGGGTTTGGGAGGGCGCGCACCGGAAGTGGGACGGCACGGCGGCGGAGCTGGTCTGCATACCTTCCTCCCGTGCCATGCCCTTGCCTGATGATACCAGTTTTGCGGAGGGCGCCGCGCTGGGCGTGCCTGCCATGACAGCTTGCCATGCACTGATGTTGGCGGGAGATCTCGCAGGCGAGACCGCCGTGGTCTCCGGTGCTGCCGGGGCGGTCTGCAACTATGCAGTCCAACTGGCCAAAGCTATGGGAGCAACCGTCATCGGTGTGGTGCGAGGCGACGCACAGAAGGACGAAGATGCCGCGCGTGCAGGTGCCGATCACGTTCTGAACACGGACAGGGATGACTTTCGCAAACGCGTGCTGGAGCTCACTGAAGGCCAGGGCGCGAAATGCATGATCGATGTCGACCTAGGCGCGCATCTGGACTTCGCCTGGCGGATCGTGGCGCAGAACGGTACGATCTCGAGTTTTGGGTCGGCGACCAACCCGACACCCACGCTCGATTGGCCCAAGTTCATGTATCGCAACATCGCCATCCGGGGTGTCGCCATCTTCGAGGTGCCCGAGAAGGCAAAGTTGCGTGCTGCTGGATTTGTACAAGACTGTCTGCACGCAGGTAAGCTCTGGCATCGTCTCGATCAGACGTTTCAGCTGGCGGACGTCGCCGAGGCGCACCGGCATCAGGAAACTGGCCGCCCGCGTGGCAAGGTGATTGTGACCCCCTAGGAAAGTGCGTCCAACAGCACGCAGCCCCGATCATCCTCGGGATTCATGGGCAGCCTTTCCATCGCAAGGCTTGCGCAGCGGCCGGACGGAGCGCATGCAAGTCAGATGGACCTGCTTCCTCAGAAATATGCTCAGGGCTATGCCAGTGCCTGGCACGCGGCGCCCCCGGAGGTCAGGGGCATCATTCTGATGTGCGCCTCGACAATCTGCTTTTCGTCGATGCACGTGATGATCCGCCATGCGGCGCAGGAACTGCACCCGATGCAGATCGCGTTCTTCCGCAACTTCTTCGGGTTTCTGGTGTTCCTGCCTGTGCTGGCGTCCTCGGGACTTGGTTTCCTGCACACCAAGCGGATTGGTCTGCACGCGTTTCGCGGTGTGATCAATGTCGGTGCAATGCTGATGTTCTTCTATGCGCTCTCGATCACTGAGGTCGCACATGCCACAGCTCTGGGCTTCTCGGCACCGATCTTTGCCGGCGTCTTGTCGGTCGTGTTCCTGGGCGAGCGGTTTCGCATGCGCCGCTGGGTTGCGATCTTTGCGGGCTTTATCGGCGTCATGGTGATCCTGCGTCCCGGCATCATTCCGCTCGACACCGGACCTGTTCTGGTGATCGCAGCATCCTTCTGTTGGGCCGTCGTCCTGACCATGATCAAGGTCATGAGCCGCACTGAGTCGAGCCTTACAATCGTTGCCTACATGAACATCTTTCTTGCGATTTATTCGCTGGGTCCGGCGCTTTGGTTCTGGTCCTGGCCTAGTTTGGATGGCTGGATCTGGATGGTCGCAATTGGTGTCTCGGGCACGGTTGCGCAGATGTTCATCAGTCAAAGCCTGAAAGAAACCGATCCGACCGTCGTGATGCCCTTCGAGTTCCTCCGCCTCATATGGGTAGCTATTCTTGGCGCATGGATCTTCGGCGAGATCCCGGACCAGTACACCTGGATCGGTGGAGGCATAGTCTTTTTCGCAGGTTTCTATCTTGCTTGGCGCGAACGTCAGGCACGGCGGGAACGGGAGGCCGAGCCCTCAGCTGATTGAGGCTGGAAATCCAAGGCGGGGACAATCCAGAATGTCGCCATCCCGATTGCACTGGCCCCAATGGCAACCATCAGGCCTGCGGAATATCCTCCCGTCAGGTCGAAGAGCCATCCCGAAACCCAGGCCCCGAATGCGCCTCCAAGGCCCAGTCCTATCATGATCAGCCCGAAGACTGCGCCAACCTGTCCCTCGAACAATCGTGCGGTCAAGGACGAGACGATAGGTCCGCGTGACCCCATGGCGCCGCCGAAGCTGATCAGGAACACTGCGAGCAGCATCAGGTTTGGACCATTTGCCAATGCCATTAACGCGAGAATGCCAATGATTGACATCGAGTAGCCCAATGTCGCGATGCGCCGTTGTCCATAGCGGTCCGCAAGCCAGCCCGCGCCAACAATTCCGCCCAACGACATGGCAGCCGTCAGCCCATAAAGGAACGTCGCTGTCAGTCTCGGATAACCTGCGTCCGTGAGGAACTCGACTGCTTGTACCTGCACCACGTAAGTCGTGACCGACGTCATGAAAAACACTACGAACAAGGCCCAGAATGGTACCGAGGCAAAAACCTCGCGTCCCGGAATCAGTCGCCGTGGCGGGGTGGCTGGTTTTATGCCTGCTTCAATCCTGCCCCATGGCAGCATCGCCACCACGATCGCGAGGGCCAGCAGGAACAGCCCTAGTGTTTGATACGTCCAGCGCCAACCGCCCGTTTCGATCATCCAGCCGGACAATGGAGACAGCAGCACAGATCCTGCAGCGAAACCCGCATATGCGAACGCGATGGCAAAGGCCATGTTACGCTCAAACCAACGGCTGATGATGCCTGTGGCCGGTGTCATGCCCGTGGCGGTCGCGCCAATTCCAGCAAGAACCCCGACACTCAGCCATGCGTGCCAAAGTTCCTGCATGCGTGACGCGATCAGAAAGCCTGCGCCATATGCCAGCAGGCCCAGAACATAGACCATGCGGCCGCCGAACCGGTCGAACAGCGCTCCGATGACGGGGCCAGAGAACCCAAGGGCTATCATGAATACCGAATAGATAGAGGAGGTCGCCGCCCTGCCCCAGTGGAACGTATCCTCGAGAGGGCCCAAAAAGACAGCGAATGTCTCGCCATTGCCGCGTGCAAGTGTGTTCAGCACAAAGCAGAGACCGACAACACTGATTGCGGCAGGTGTAAATTCCGAGCTACGGGCAGGACGATCCATCCCACCGTTCTGTCACGTCCGAGAAACTACGCAATCGGGCCTGTGATCTCCGAGTGCGCCAGAACATGATCGGGAGAGCGCGCCGATGAACGCGACCTCCCTTTTCGGCAAAACGTGATCAGTCTTTCAGTATGAAAGTGACTTTCAGAACGACACGGTACTCATCGATCTTACCGTTCTTCACGGTGACTTTCTGATCGGCAACCCATGCCCCCGTTACACCTTTCAGAGTTTTGGAGGCGCGTTTGATGCCGCTTGCGACAGCGTCATCAAAGGACTTGCTGGATGAGGAAATGATCTCAGTCACTCTTGCGACGGACATGATGGGTTCTCCCTTGTTGTCATGTTTGGCTCAGAAGGCGTGACACTTCGGTCCCGTGCCGGGGCAATGATTTCATCGAGGTTCCCCTGCGCAGAGCGCTATCCGCGCATCAGATCCGGCAGGAACAGGACGATCTCCGGGAAGAACACCAGCGCCGCAATGGCCAGCACATCAGCCACAAAGAAGATGGCAATACCACGGAACACATCGCCCAGCGG
>JBGCFK010000361.1:0-15696 GCA_045106875.1 Paracoccaceae bacterium
TGTTGGCCCGCGCGGGGTCTCCAATCAGCGCCGCGATCCGCGCAATGTCCGGTCCGTCTTTCATAGTTAGACCGTAACCGAACCATCCCAGACAGACAACACATATGGTTCGGTCACGACCTAATCATGGAGAACAACATGCTTACCTGCATCATCCGCTATCACCTTGATCCAACCAAGAAGGAGGACTTCGCCCAGTACGCACGCAATTGGGGTCAGGCCATTCCGCGTTGCGGTGCCGACCTTGTCGGCTACTACGCACCACACGAAGGCTCCTCGACGCTGGCTTACGGCATCTACAACATCGAAAGCCTCGCCGCCTATGAAGCCTACCGGTCCCGGCTTGCAAACGATCCGGCTGGACGCGAAAACTATGCATTTGCACAGGCCGGGAAGTTCCTTCTGAGCGAGGACCGAACGTTCCTCAAGCTGGTCTCGGCCCCACATGGGAGCGCAGAATGATCGCCGTTATCTTCGAGGTTTTTCCCGCCGAGGGTCGCAAGGATGAATATCTCGACATCGCTGCAAAGATGCGGCCGATGGTCGAGAACATTGACGGCTTTATCTCGGTCGAGAGGTTCCAGAGCCTGACCAACCCGGACAAGTTATTGTCGATCTCTTTCTTCGAAGACGAGGCCGCGCTGGACCGCTGGCGCAATCTGGCCGCGCACCGGTCCGCACAATCCAAGGGGCGCAGCGGCGTGTTTTCAGACTATCGGCTGAAGATCGCTCATGTCATGCGCGACTACGGCATGTTCGACCGGGATGAGGCACCCGAAGACAGCAAGACAACGCATGGGTAGTGGCAGCCTGATTGAGCAACGCCGCGTCAGTCTTCCTTCTGACGGGCAATAACGGCGGAGAGCGGCGCGAACCAGACCTCCTGGCCGCCACGCTCCAACCCCCAGCGGACCACAGCCTTCAGCGCGGCCGATGTCGCCCCGACAGACACGATAGCAGTCCCTTTGCGCCGGGCCTGAAACGCCGCGCCATCCAACATCTGGTAGATCTGCTCTTCAGTCGCCTCGACATCGGCATATCGATTGCTTTCGGCATACTCGAAACCCGCGTTCCCGGAGATCCGTTGCGCCACCGACCCGATCCCGGATCTGAGATCGAGATAGGCAAAGCCATGCGCTGCCAAAGGGGCAAGGATTGCTTCCATGGCGCGCCGATCATTCAGCAAAGATGCCCCCGCCGGCGCAGTCGCTCCGATCGCGACATCCAACTCGGCCAGATAGTTCTGTGCGATATTGGCCAGATCTTCCGGCGATTGCGCGGCATCAAACAGATTCGGAATCGGATCTGCCCCGCCAGCACTTGGCAAAGGAAGTTGAGCCAGAACCTCGTGCCCAGCCAAGCGCGCCGCACCGGCGAGTTGCTTTGCGTCGTCCCGATCAGGCCGCACCGCAAAGGTCAGCGGCATGGTCAGTAGCGCAAGGGCATCGGGAGAAATCCCGGTAAGGCCCGGGTCTTCAAGTACAACCGCCATCAGCGGAGCACCCACCGGAGCCTCGAATGTGCGTGCATTGACCTGGACCGCTGGTCCCGCAAGGGAAATCTCACGCACGGGCGCCAGAGCCGCCACAACAACAGGCACTTCGACCTCTGGCGGCTCCGCGATTTCTGGCGTCTCAAGCGTCTCGGGCGCCGTAGCTGTCGGCAGTTCGGCACCCACAACCGGGTCCGGGACAGGCGCCTCGGGCACTGCAAGCGCAACGATCTGTTGCGCGTCTTCCGTGGCGGCCGGCGTCTCCACATCCGTCGACACAGCATCTTCAATTGGCGCAGGCTGCTCCCGGCTTGATTGGGTTTCCGCAACCTGCTCGGGCTCATCAGAGACCGAGGGGATTTCCGCGATCGCTACAGGCGCGGGATTCTCCGCACTGGAAGCCTCTTGCCCAGCCTCTTCGGATTCGCTGGCTGTCTCGACTGGTTCAGGCTGGACCACCGGTTGCGCAGGCTCAGGCGACACGACGGCAACGATGTCCTGCTCTTCACTGACAACCGCCAGTTCGCGTTCGGATTTGGGTTCTGGCTCGACCACAGCGGGCGATGGTGTCACAACCTCGACCCGGCCCACACCCGGCAGATGCGGCGGCAATGGCTGCGTCAACGTCAATCCCAGCAACGCAACCGCCGAGCCCAGACCGCCCAGCAACACCCCACGAGAAAAACCGCCCAGCCAATGCGTCTGCTCCAGCCCGTCGATGTCAGCGTCCCTGACCTGCGGTTCTGGCGTACTTTCTGCCATATCCGTCCTAGCTCTCTTCTGCCATTCAGGCGTGCCCACATGGGCTGCCCATTCCGGCGCTGCTTGACGCAGGCTCGTGTCTCGGCGCATCTATACCCTCAACTGAAGGCGCCGCAAAGGCGTTCTGCACATCTCTGACGGGAACCTGAGGCGAAAATGCTTCTTTTGATCGATAACTACGACAGCTTTACGTGGAACCTCGTGCATTATCTGGGTGAGCTTGGCGCCGAGACACGCGTGGTACGCAACGACGAGATCACCGTTTCAGAGGCGTTGAGCGCGAACTCAGACGGGATTGTCATCTCGCCCGGTCCCGGCACTCCCGATCAGGCTGGCATCTGCGTGGACCTGATCCGCGCCGCACCCGAAGACCTGCCGATCTTTGGCGTCTGTCTTGGCCATCAATCCATCGGGGCTGCGTTCGGTGCCGCCGTTGTGCGCTGCCACGAGGTTCTGCACGGCAAGCTTTCCGACATCACACATGATGACATCAGCGTCTTCAAGGACCTGCCCCAAGGCTTCGAGGCGACGCGGTACCACTCTCTTGTCATTGACCCGGACACGCTTCCCGAAGACCTGATCCCTACCGCGCGCACACAATCCGGCGTGATCATGGGGGTCCAGCACCGCTCGCGTCCAATCCACGGCGTCCAGTTTCACCCCGAATCCATCCGGACCGAGTACGGGCACAAGATGCTTGGCAACTTCCTTGCACTGACCAGACAGTCGGAGCCGGCATGAGCGACAATCTCAAACCGCTGATCGGGCGCGCGGCGGAAGGCAACCTGACCCGCGACGAGGCCGTCATGGCCTTCGAGATCATCATGTCCGGCGAAGCGACCCCCGCACAGATTGGCGGTTTCCTGATGACCCTGCGCACGCGGGGAGAGGCGGTCGACGAGATTGCAGGCGCCGCCACCGTAATGCGCGCCAAAGCTGCCCACGTCCACGCTCCCGAGGGCGCCATGGACATCGTGGGCACCGGCGGCGACGGCAAGGGCACGCTGAACATCTCGACCGCAACGGCGTTCGTGGTGGCAGGCGCAGGCGTCCCCGTGGCCAAGCACGGCAACAAGGCCCTGTCGTCCAGATCCGGCGCGGCCGATGCACTGACCCAGATGGGCGTGAACGTCATGGTCGAGGCCCCTGTCGCGCAAGCCGCGCTGGACGAGACCGGAATCTGCTTCATGATGGCCCCCATGCACCACGCAGCGATGCGCCATGTTGGCCCTGCGCGCGTGGAATTGGGCACCCGGACGCTTTTCAACATCCTTGGCCCGCTGACCAACCCCGCAGGCGTGAAGCATCAGTTGACCGGCGCGTTTTCCGCCGATTTCCTGCGGCCCATGGCCGAGACGCTCGCCGCTCTTGGTTCCTCTACCGCCTGGCTGGTGCACGGATCCGATGGTACGGACGAGGTCTCGATCGCGGGGCCCACCAAGGTCGTGTCGCTCTGCGAAGGGCATATATCCGAGATCGAGATCCACCCGGAAGACGCGGGCCTGCCCGTTCACCCGTTCGAGGCGATACTTGGCGGCACCCCCGAGGACAACGCCAAGGCCTTTGCAGCACTTATGGATGGAGAAACCGGAGCTTACCGTGACGCCGTACTTTTGAACGCGGCGTGCGCGTTGGTTGTCGTCGGCAAGGCAGACAATCCCAAGGCCGCTGTCGAGATGGCCCGCGAGAGCATCGACAAGGGTGCGGCAAAGGCAAAGATTCAGGCGCTGGCCGAGGTCACGAACCGCGCCTGAACCAGTACCGTAGCTGTCAGACGAAACCCAAAGCCTTCATCGATTTCTTCAACACATTCAGCGCTGCTTTCTCATTGCCGCCTTTGGACTTTGTATGGCTGGTCATCGGCAGGGATCCGCTGAAGCTCCCCATTTCCCATGCCACATCACCCGCGTGCTTGCCCTTCACATCACGCAGCGTCAGTCCCGAAAACTTCGGATTGGTACTCTGCAGATGTTTCAGCAATTTAGCGGCGGCACCAGAACTGCTAACGTCTCCAAATCCCACCTTGAACTGAGGTCCGGTGCCAAGGGTATTGAAGATCACTGTCGCCCCGCCCGCGGGGACCCCTGCGACCTTGATGGCCAGCTTGTAGGGACAACCGTCAGCGATCTCAGGCGGGAACCAGTTGAACTCGGCTTTGGCTACAAGCACAGCCTCTCTGAGTCCGTCATCAACGATGTACTCGCGCATGGCTTTCAGCAGCGCTGCCTGGGGGCCTCGGCCAGTGACAGTCGCTTTGATCGCGGCATAGGTGAACCAAGACTTCAGCGCCGCTGCATCGAATGGCTTCTTCGATTGTGGCGTCAACGACAATTGTATGATTATGAAACCCAACCTTTCCAATATTGGGACATAATGGTCCCACCACCCTGGGTTGCTGTCAACTGCACCCGGGGACGAGACCGGGCCTTGTCCTCGGAGGGCGCCGCAGGTAACAGGCGCGCTGACAAGGGATCCGCACGGGGGCGCACGAACATGTCCGACGACCGTCTTCTCCGCACCGCCCGCAAGGTGGCCAGACTGATCCGCGATCAGGTCGACCTGCCGCTGTCCCTGCGCCTTTGGGATGACAGCCTTGAGCCGCTTGGGGCTGACCCCAAACCGGGCTTGGCGATCCGTATCGAGACCCCCGGCGTTCTGCCATCCTTGCTGCGCCGCCCCAGCCTCGACCGCGCGATCCGTCACTATGCGCATGGGCGGCTGGATATCGAAGGTGGCACATGGGTAGACATCGGTGCGCCCTTCACGCTGGACAATCAGTACAAGCGGCGCTTTCGCAAGATCTCCAAGACAAAGCTGGCAGCGCTCGCGCTGCCGTTCCTGACCGCCAGGGGCGATCACCCGGACGACTCTCGTGGCTATGCGGGCGATGCCGATGGACAGGCTCGAGCGACCGGCGAGAACCGCCAGATGATCCAGTTCCACTATGATGTGGGCGATGATTTCTACCGGCTCTTCCTGGACCCTGAAATGCAGTATTCCTGCGCCTATTTCCCCGAAGGCGTCGAAACGCTGGAGGACGCACAGATTGCCAAGCTCGATATGATCTGCCGCAAACTAAGGCTGCAGCCCGGCGAGACGATGCTGGACATTGGATGCGGTTGGGGTGGGCTGATCCGGCGCGCGGCAAAGCACTACGGGGTCAAGGCTCACGGGATCACACTGTCCGAAGCGCAGGCGGAGACCGCACGCGCACGTGTGCAGAGAGATGGGCTGGGGGATCAGATTACGATCGAGATCGTCGATTATCGCGACCATGAAGGCACCTATGACAAGATCTCGTCCGTGGGCATGTACGAACATATCGGGCTGAAGAACGTCCCTCATTACTTCGGCAAGGTGCGGTCACTCTTGCACCCGGACGGGCTTTTCTTGAACCATGCCATCAGCCGTGGTGCGAAGCGCAAGAAGACCCGGTTCTCGAAGCGGCCCGAGCAGCGCGCGCTGCAGAAGTATATCTTCCCGGGCGGCGAACTGGATGACATCGGCAACACCATCGCCGAGATGGAGAAGGCGAAGTTCGAGGTCCACGATGTCGAAGGATGGCGGCGGCACTACGCGCGGACCTGCCAGATCTGGTGCGAGCGCCTGACGGCGAACCGGGCCGAGGCCGAGCTGATCGTCGGCGCGCAAACCTACCGGCTGTGGGCGGCATATCTGGGTGGGTGTTCTCTGGCGTTCCATCGAGGCTCCGCGCGGATCTTCCAGACGCTCGCCAGCTTCTCGGCCAAGGGCCTGCCACCGCTGCCACCCTCGCGGATGGATCTCTACCGTTAACAAATCGCCCGCGACTTCCCGTACATACGCTTGCCATACCCTTGCGGTACAAGTGCCATACGCTCGCCATACGGGTGGATTCCGGACCAAAGCCGGGTTAACACGCGCCCATGAATGTACTCGACAAGATCAAGGCCTATAAACTCGAAGATGTCGCTGCGCGCAAATCCGCGCGTCCGGTCGACTCGGTTGAAGAGGCCGCCCGCGCTGCCGACGCCGTTCGTCCCTTCCAGGGAGCACTGTCCAAGGCACAGGCGGATGGACGGTATGGACTGATCGCCGAAATCAAAAAGGCCAGTCCTTCCAAGGGCTTGATCCGCGAAGACT
The DNA here is from genome assembly GCA_045106875.1 of Paracoccaceae bacterium. Lineage (GTDB taxonomy): Bacteria > Pseudomonadota > Alphaproteobacteria > Rhodobacterales > Rhodobacteraceae > Thermohalobaculum. Next base: position 6,377 of record JBGCFK010000361.1, read on the forward strand.
TTGATCCGCCTGCTTTGGCAAAGGCTTACGAGGAAGGCGGTGCGAGCTGTCTGTCGGTCCTGACGGACACACCCTCGTTCCAAGGTGCGGATGCGTTCCTGACCGAGGCACGCGCAGCCACAAAGCTCCCCGCGATCCGAAAGGACTTCATGTACGACACCTATCAGGTTGCCGAGGCCCGCGCGCTGGGTGCAGACGCCATCCTGATCATCATGGCTTCTGTGTCGGATACGCAGGCGCAAGAGCTTGAAGATGCAGCATTTTTCTGGGGCATGGACGCATTGATCGAGGTCCATGACCGCCCGGAACTCGACCGTGCGCTGGCCCTGAAATCACCGCTGCTCGGCGTGAATAACCGAAATTTAAAAACATTTGAGGTATCTCTTTCTGTGACCGAGGAACTCGCGCCGAACGTACCGGCGAACAAGATGCTGGTTGGTGAAAGCGGGTTGTTTGTGCCCGAGGACCTTGCGCGACTGGCAAAAGTTGGCGCGCGCAGCTTCCTGATTGGCGAAAGCCTGATGCGCCAAAACGACGTCGCAGCCGCCACGCGCGCGTTGCTGGCCGATCCGGTTCCGGCATGAGCGGCTTCACCCATATCGACGCTGCCGGCAATGCGGTCATGGTCGATGTCGGCGACAAGGCCGTGACCGAGCGCATCGCAACCGCCAGGGGCGCCGTGATCATGGATCCGCAGACGCTCGAGATGATCGAGAATGGTCAGGCCAAGAAGGGCGATGTACTTGGCGTTGCGCAACTCGCCGGGATCATGGCCGCGAAGAAAACCTCGGACCTGATCCCTCTTTGCCATCCGCTGGCGCTCTCCAAGGTCATGGTCACGCTGACGCCTCTCCGCCCGGACCGCGTCGAGATCGAGGCGACGGTAAAGCTCTCCGGTCAAACCGGCGTGGAGATGGAGGCGCTTACCGCCGTCTCAACCGCCGCTTTGACAGTCTATGACATGTGCAAGGCTGTCGACCGCGCCATGCAGATCACCGACATTCGCCTGGTTCACAAGTCAGGTGGCAAGTCAGGCAGTTACGACGCAGAATGACATTGGCGAAATGATCTCGGTTTCGGATGCATTGGATCGCCTTTTCGGGCTGGCAACGCCCGTGGGCACCGAGCTTGTGCCTCTGGCCCATGCCTCGGGACGCGTGCTGGCCGAGGACGCTGTCGCCCGCCGCACGCAACCGCCCTTCCCGGCCTCTGCCATGGATGGGTATGCTGTGCGCGCCAAGGAAGCTCTGGCCGGTCAGGCACTTGCTGTCGCAGGAGAATCCGCCGCAGGCCGTGGCTGGCACCATCCGCTGCCTGACGGCGCAGCAGTGCGGATATTCACCGGCGCCCCCGTCCCCGAAGGGGCGGACTCGATCCTGATTCAGGAAGACGCAACCCGTGACGGAGACACGATCACTGTCACCGAGGCTCCCAAGCCCGGCGCCTATATTCGCCCGGCAGGCGGTGACTTCTCGGCCGGCCAGACCCTGACTGCGCCCCGACGCCTCACACCCCGAGACGTCGCCCTGCTTGCGGCGATGAACATCCCCAAGGTGCTTGTCTCCCGCAAACCAGTCGTGGCCCTGATCCCGACAGGCGACGAGTTGGTCCTGCCCGGCGAAGAACCGGGATCCGATCAGATCGTCAGCTCGAACAATTTCGGACTGGCAGCCATGCTGGAAAGCATCGGAGCTACCCCGCAGCTCTGCCCCATAGCGCGGGACAATGCCACCAGTCTGGAGAACGCGCTGGAGCAGGCCCGCAACGCCGACGTGATTATCACGCTGGGCGGTGCTTCTGTCGGAGACCACGATCTGGTTGCCGAGGTTCTTGGCAATAAAGGATTAACCTTAAATTTTTATAAAATTGCAATGCGCCCCGGAAAGCCACTGATGGCCGGCCGGATCGCCAACTCAATGATGGTTGGATTGCCGGGCAATCCAGTGTCCGCAATTGTTTGTGGAGAAGTGTTCGTGAGACCTGCAGTAGAAAAGATGATGGGCTTTCCGGGCGCTCCGCGTGAAACCCGGCCCGGACAGCTTGCACATGATCTCGACGCCAACGGCCCACGCGAACACTACATGCGTGCGAGTGTCGCCTCGGATGGTGCTTGCACAGTGTTCGAGCGTCAGGACTCCAGTCTGGTTCGCGTTCTGTCCGACGCCAATGCTTTGGTCGTGCGCGCTCCAAACGCTCCACCATCAAAACTCGGGGAAGAAGTTCGCTATATCCCCCTGCAATAATCCTGTCTTGTTCGCTTCTTGCAACCACAACGCGTTGACACAAACAGAGAACACATGTAGAACAGTCGAAACAGCCGGTATGATCGGGGGAAAACGATGCTTACCAAGAAACAGTACGATCTTCTGATCTTCATCCACAAACGTGTGCAGAAAGATGGCGTTTCACCGTCTTTTGACGAGATGAAAGCGGCGCTCGATCTCAGATCCAAATCCGGGATCCACAGGTTGATCACAGCTTTGGAAGAACGTCAGTTCATCCGCCGCCTGCCACACCGTGCGCGCGCGATCGAGATTCTGCGCCTGCCGGAGAACATCGACGATACGCGGTCACGCGGCGGTTTCCGGCCGTCCGTAATCACTGGCGATCTGGATCGTGCACCCGAGGTCGACAGCATTACTGCACTCGGCGGCAAGACGATCACTGAAGAAGCGGACTCGCATGCAGTGCCACTGATCGGACGGATCGCGGCCGGTGTACCAATCGAGGCGATGCAGACCGCGACTAACTCGATCTCGGTGCCGTCCATGATGATGAGCTCGAACGGCGAGCACTACGCGCTTGAGGTCAAAGGCGATTCCATGATCGATGCAGGCATTCACGAAGGTGATGTCGTGATCGTGCAGCGCCAGTCGACAGCCAACAATGGTGACATCATCGTCGCGTTGATCGAAGAACACGAAGCCACGCTGAAGCGTCTGCGGCGCAAGGGTGGTGCCATTGCACTGGAGGCAGCGAACCCCGCCTATGGCACGCGGCTCTACCGGGCTGATCAAGTCAAGATCCAGGGACGTATGGTCGGACTGATCCGGACCTACTGACAGTCGGACCAGCTGACGCGTTATCGCGAAATCCAGAGCCGCTTTCGCCCTGGCGGGCGGGCGGCTCGGACAGTTAGCCCATCCTCGGTTGGTGTAACCGCCAGCGCGCCAAGGCGCCTCAGCTCCCGTTTGCCAAAATACCGACATGGCCCGTCAAGCTTTGGCCCATGGCGCGCAATCAACACCGTGTTTGGCTGACATTCCGCGCGAAGGGCATCGATGTCCGGGTTATTTCCCCAGATCGTCGCAAACTTCCAGCCATGTGAGAGCTGGCCGGAAAGTTGTCCTTTCGCCCTGTCGAACTTCGCGCGCGCGGCAGCCGTCTCTTGCTCGGCCATGTCGCCATCCCGTCTCAGCCAGGTCTTGGCAGCAAACCCTTGAGCTGTCTTGTGATCCAACGCACGGCCTTGCGCAGACATGACGCCAACCAGCCTTGCCTCTGGCGCAATCAATAATTGCGGGCGTGGATCTGGGGTCATCCAAAGCAACACTCCCACTCCAACGATTGCGAAACCTGCCATACGCCAGCGCCCCGCCCACAACATGAACCAAAGTCCACCAGTCACAATCAAAGCCAGCACGATTGGCGAGGCGGCTTGCACGGGTCGCACGGCACCAGGCAGGCCTCCGACCCAATGCGCAACCCAAAGCACAAACGAGATGCCCTGCCCCATTGCCTTCAGCGCAGGCTCCGCTCCGCCAAAGGGCGCCAGCACTGCAGACACACAGGCCCAGGGCGCAATCCACATGCCCATCGCAGGAACCGCCAACAGATTGGCCAGCAATCCGTAAGGCGCGGTGCGATTGAAGTGATATGCGGCAATGGGCGCGGTCGCGAGTCCGGCAAGCAGGCTCGAGAACAGCAGTGCTCCTACGTAAACAGCAAGCATGCGTCCAAGCCGAAATGGCCACGCCCGGTGAACTGGCCGCGCCCCATGAGGCCGCCGGATCGCACCAAACCCCGCGACCAGCGCAGCCGTCGCCGCAAAGCTCATCTGAAAGCCCGCATCGAGCAAACTGATGGGCCGGATCGCGAGAATGATCATCGCGGCGACAGCCAGTGCACGCAGCGTAATCGCAGGTCTGTCCATCAGAACCGCGCACAAAGCAACGGCCACCATGATGAAGGCGCGCTGCGTGGCAACCGTGGCACCCGACAGCATCAGGTAGGCAAGCCCAGCCATCAAGGCTGCGACCGCAGCAAGCTTCTTTGTCTGCCAGCGAAGCGCGATCTGCGGTGGAATCGCCAATAGAAACCGCGCAAGAGCGAAGACCAACCCCGTCAGTATCCCCATATGCAGACCGGATATCGCAAGAAGATGTGCCAGATTTGACGCGCGCAAGGCCTCGGCATCCACGTCCTCGATATCCATGCGATCGCCCACGATGATGGCTGCGGCAAAAGCCCCCTCCGGCCCCGGAAGCGCTGCGCGCAGCGATGCAGACAGCTTCGCCTGCACAGTCGCGACCCAGATGCGCCCGTGATCCCAAAGACCCGTCACTTTCCTTTCGGGCAGCGGGACCAGCACGCCGCGCGAAAGCCCAACTGCACCCAATCGAGCGAAGAAGGCACGCCGGTTGAAGTCAAAGCCGCCCGGCTCGACAGGTTGCCCGGTGGGCATGAGAGTCGCATAGACCCGCAGGCGTGTGCCGGGCATCGGAAGCTCCGCCGGTGGGTCCAACAACGTCAGTCGGACGCGGACAGGTTGGGCCTCGGGCTCGACCCCGTAGACCACCACGTCATCCAGCAGAAGCCGCGGCTTACCGGATGCAGAACGGGAGAGCTGAAGCACGCGCCCCTCCACTGTCTCGCCCAGAGGGAACTTCACCACGGGTGCGTCAGCTCGATGCGCGGACCAGAGAGCAAGGCTGAAGCCAGCCGTCGCCATCAAAGCCAGCCAGCAGAAGGCCAGCGCCGCCCATCCGATCCGCCGTGCGACCCCCAAAGCCAGCAAAGCCATCGGCACCAGAGGTAACGCAGCCCAAGCAATCGCCGGTTCTTGCCACAAGGCAAAGTAAACCCAGATGCCAATGCCCATCGCCACAGGGAGCCACAGGACAAAGCGCGGTGACTGCATTGCGTAGAGCTGGCTGAAATCAGGTTTCAGGGACCATATGTGGGGCAGCGTCAGCGTCACCTTGTCCGACCGGTCCTTTTGCGCCATTAAGGCCGCGCCAGCGGACCACCCCTCCGCACTCCTTACAACCCTTGCGTGCTCAATGTGCAAGTAAATTCCGCAAGCAGAGTCCACACGCAATCAACAAGAGGCCGCCCATGTGCTCAGATATTGTGACCCGCTTTCCACCCTCGCCCACCGGGTTTCTGCATATTGGCGGCGCGCGCACCGCGTTGTTCAACTGGCTGTTCGCACGGCACCATGGGGGGAAGTTCCTGCTACGGATCGAAGACACGGATCGTTCGCGCTCGACACCTGAGGCGACCGAGGCGATCTTCGAGGGATTGAAGTGGTTGGGGCTCGACTGGGATGGCGAGGCGGTCTCACAGTTCTCGCGCATTGATCGACACGCTGAAGTGGGCAGAGAGATGCTGGCCGCAGGCACTGCCTATCGCTGCTATGCAACCAAGGACGAGATCGACGCGTTTCGTGAGCAGTCCAAGGCCGAAAAGCGCCCGCCACTGTTCCTGTCACCATGGCGCGACAAGACCGAGGAAGATTGGCCGACGGACCGCATCGAGGATTTCACCATCCGCCTGAAGGCTCCCCGCGAAGGCAAAGTGGTGGTGGACGACAAAGTTCAGGGCGAAGTGTCATGGGACGCGGCCACCATGGACGACCTGATCCTGATGCGTTCGGACGGGACGCCAACCTATATGTTGGCAGTCTGCGTGGACGATCACGACATGGGCGTCACCCATGTGATCCGCGGAGATGACCACCTGACCAACGCGGCGCGTCAGGCCCTGATCTACGACGCGCTGGGCTGGGATCGCCCGGTATTTGCGCATATCCCGCTGATCCACGGACCAGACGGTGCGAAAATGTCCAAACGGCACGGAGCAACCTCGGTCACTGAATATCGCGACATGGGGTATCTTCCGCAGGCAATGCGCAACTATCTGGCGCGGCTGGGTTGGAGCCATGGCGACGAGGAGTTCTTCACCGATGCAAAAATGATCGAATGGTTCGGGCTTGAGGCCGTCGGCAAATCTGCCGCACGCTTCGACTTCAAGAAGCTCGAGCACCTGAATGGCCAACATATGCGCGAGACCCCGGATGCGGAGCTGATGGCACGTATCGACGAGATTTTTGCAGCGCAACAAAAACCGCTGTTGGACGGGGTCTACCGTGCCAGAATGGAACAGGCGATGCCCGGGCTCAAAGCGCGAGCCAAAAACATGCTGGAACTGATTGATAATGCTTACTATCTGATGAATGACGCGCCGCTTTCATTCGATGAGAAGGCGTCAAATTTGATCAATTCCGAGACACATTCCCTGTTGGTCCAATTGACTGAGCGCCTGCGAGATGCTAGCGCCATGACCGCTGCCGAGGCGGAAGAAATCCTACGCGATTTCGCAGAGACTGAGGGGCTGAAGCTCGGTAAGGTCGCGCAGCCGCTCAGGGCGGCTCTGACCGGACGGGCTGTCAGCCCAGGCGTCTTTGACGTTATCGAAACACTTGGCCGCGAAGAGGTGTTGGCACGACTTGCCGATGCTTGTGCGCGCAACGCCTGACGCGCCGAAGAAACAACGGGAGACTGCGCGGGCCTGGCGCCCGGCAAGAAAGGGAAGCCCATGACCGACTCACCCCGCACAGCCACCCTTACATTCGATAACAAGAAGATCGAGTTGCCGGTCTATGATGCCGTACACGGCCCGTCAGTGCTGGATATCCGTAAGCTTTATGCAGAAATGGATGTGTTCACTTACGATCCGGGTTTCACGTCAACGGGCTCGTGCAAATCCGAGATCACCTTCATCGATGGTGACAAGGGCGAGCTTTTGTATCGCGGCTATCCCATCGACCAGTTGGCCGAGAAATCGCACTTTCTCGAGGTCTGCTATCTTCTGATATACGGAGAGCTGCCATCGGCTGAGAAGCTGGAAGACTTCGAAAAACGTGTCACCGAACACACGATGCTGCACGAGCAGATGACGAACTTTTTCCGCGGGTTCCGGCGTGACGCGCATCCCATGGCGATCGTTTGCGGTGTTGTCGGCGCGATGTCCGCTTTCTATCATGACAGCACGGACATTGACGACAAGTGGCAGCGCGAGGTTGCAACCATCCGGCTGATCGCAAAACTGCCGACCATCTGCGCCTGGGCTTACAAATACTCCATCGGACAGCCGTTCATCTATCCGCGCAACGACCTCGATTATGCGACAAACTTCATGCACATGTGCTTCGCCGTGCCGTGCGAGGAGTATCACGTCAATCCTGTTCTGGCCCGCGCCATGGACCGGATCATGACCTTGCACGCGGACCACGAACAAAACGCGTCGACATCGACCGTACGCCTTGCCGGATCGTCCCAGGCCAACCCGTTTGCCTGTATCGCTGCTGGTGTGGCCTCACTTTGGGGGCCGGCGCATGGTGGTGCCAACCAGGCCTGTCTGGAGATGCTGAAGGAGATCGGGGATCCTTCGAAAGTTGACGAATATGTTGCCCGAGCGCAGGACAAGAACGACAGCTTCCGGCTGATGGGCTTCGGACACCGCGTCTACAAGAACTACGACCCGCGTGCGACGGTCATGCAGCAAACAGCCAAGGAAGTGCTGGAACTGCTGGGGGTCGAGAACAACCCGATCCTGCAGGTGGCTCAGGCGCTTGAAAAGCGTGCGCTTGAGGATCCGTATTTCGTCGAGCGCAAACTCTACCCGAACGTCGATTTCTACTCTGGCATCATTCTCGAGGCGATGGGATTCCCGACCTCGATGTTCACACCAATTTTCGCGCTTTCGCGGACAGTTGGCTGGATCGCTCAATGGCAGGAAATGATTGAGGACAAGGAACAGAAGATTGGCCGACCACGTCAGCTTTATGTAGGCGCAGCCGCACGGGACTATGTGAACGTGGAAAAACGCTGAACCCGCCGCTTACCGTTTACCAAAATGACGATCAGCAGGCCCCGGCAGAGCGACTCCGGGGCCTTCTTCGCTGGGAATAAGTGCTTTTCCGCTGAGAAAATTCAGCACAGAGCTGGCAGCACGCTCCTCTGGCGGCGGACCACCACGGCCCATCGCTGACATGACGTTTTTAAACACGGCACGCTGGGCATCTCCAACCTCAGAGTCAGACAGCAGCGGCAAGACAGCGTCCGAAAGCGCATCTGCGGTACAGAATTCCTGTAATAGTTCCGGAACGATCAAGCGTCCCGAGATCAGATTGATCAGGTTGGCTGTGTTGATCCTGATCACACGCCGCACGATCTGCGCTGTCAGCCAAGTGGTTTTATAGGCTGCGACCATCGGAGTACCTGCGGCCGCGATCTCGAGCGTCACAGTGCCAGATGCACAAAGCGCTGCATCCGCTGACGCAAACGCCAGATGCTTTTGCGCCGCAGATGCACCAGGTTCGAGCACGTGCACCTTTGCCCGCCATTCGCGCAACGCTCTGCGAACCTCGCCCTCAACGGTCTCGGCCACGGGACATAACACGAGCAGATCCGGAAAATGGGCTTGCAGGCGCTCCACGGCGTCCCGAAACACCGGCATCAGCCGGCGCACTTCGCCACGACGCGAACCTGGTGCCAGCAACAAACAGCGTTGACCAGGGCGGGCACCCATACTTTCCCTGAAAGCCGCAATATCAGCGGCATCTGGAACGGACCGCCCCGCGATCGGATGCCCGACAAAGTCGCAGGACATGCCAGCCGCGTGCATATAGGGCGGCTCGAACGGCAAGAGCGCGAGCACATGGTCGACATGGCGTGCCATCTTCGCTGCCCGCCCAGAACGCCAAGCCCACACTGAGGGCGCCACATAGTGCACGACCTTCAGATCAGGCAACGCACGGCGCGCACGGGCTGCCACGCGCAAAGTGAAATCGGGACTGTCGATCGTGACAAGCACATCAGGCTTCTGCGCGATCACGTCATTTGCTGTCTCCCGGATACGCCGAAGCAACGCCGGAAGCTTGGGCAACACTTCCGATATGCCCATCACCGTCAACTCGGACATGTCGAACTGTGACCTGAGACCCGCAGCCTCCATATCGAGGCCACCAACCCCATGAAAAGCAAACGGCCCCTGCGCCCGGAGAGCCGTCATCAAGTCCCCCCCAAGGCGGTCAC
>JBGCFK010000362.1:0-9059 GCA_045106875.1 Paracoccaceae bacterium
CACGGTTTTTGCACCATTGTCATGGCAAAAGCGTCCACATAAGCGTGGTCGGCGCTGACACCTGCGTGGGTCTTGGCTTTCTCGTAGAAGATGCCGCGCTGCCAGTGGAAGGCGCGAAAGACATTGGCCTTGTCCACATGGGTGACTTTTCTGTCGCCACCCCTTTGCCGCGCCAGACCAAAACAGAAATCATAGAGTTTCTCCGATGTCTCACGCGTCAGAACCATGGTCTCGCGCGCCTCACGGTCCTTGATAATCTCACCGGGCGCCTGAGGTGCAAAGAGACCCTCGGTCGATTCGCGCACCAGTACATAGTCCACGTCATGCGCCTTTGGGTCCGCCAGAATTGGCCGCACGCCGGGGATCGGGCGCACAGGTCGTACCCCTGCGAACAGGCCGTATTCAAAGCGGAGTTCCAGCTGCGGCGCAATCTCGCGTCCATCCGGCTGGCGCACACTTGGCAAACCCATGGCCGCCAGCAAGATTGCATCTGCCTTGGACGCTGCGTCCCACGTTGCGGCGGGCATGGACTCGCCCTGATCGCGGTAGTAGGCGGCTCCGCCCTGACAGTTCGCAAAGTGGAACCCAAGACCACCAACCCGCTCCGCGGCTTTCTCCAGCAGGGGAAGGCAGGGACCAGTGATCTCGTCACCAATACCGTCACCGGGCAGCACAGCGATATGAAAGTCAGACAGGTTCTGCATTCGGATCCCCCACGAAGTGATTGCGCGCAATAGAACGGGTGAAAACGTGCAAGGCAAGTGGCCGTCGGGAGTTTTAAGCGCTTGCGGTACATTGGGACACTGGGTAGCCTCGTTCCATGTATCTCGTCACCGTCATATTCGTCGTCACCCCGGACAAGGCTGCGGCATTCCATGCCCCGTAGCAACACAGGCCAGCGACAGCTTGCAAGAGCCCGGGTGCCAGCGGTTTGATGTCTGGCAGGATCCTGCCGACCCCGCACGCGTGTGTCTATATGAGGTCTATAACGACCGGGCTGCTTTCGACGCGCATCTGGTCAGTGCGCATTTCAAGGCCTTCGATGCCGAGGTTGCGTCTTGGGTGATGGACAAGCAGGTCGAAAGCGGAGTGATTTCTCAGGCTTAGGGCTTTTTGGAATTAATCGGGTCCATTTCTATCGGAAGTGTCGCGAAAACGTGGCATGGCATGTGCCATTCTGATTGCTTCGAAATCGCCCTGACGCCTGCGGGCGCACGGCGCTCCCTTGAGAGGCAAGTGTCTGTGGCCTGTGTACGAACAGGCCCACCCGCCCCGCGCCGTGCGCCCTTTCTCAAGCGTTCGCGCTTGGCGCAAAGGTCGCTGGCAGGGGAAGCTCTGGCGTGTTGCCCAAAATACCAGCCGCGATCGCATCCCCGACCGCATGCGCAATCCCGAAGGAGATCTTGAACCCACCGCCTGCGACCCAGATGTGCGGTGCCAAAGTCAGCGGCCCCACCACCGGCTCGCGCCCTGGAGGTTTCGGGCGCAGCCCAGCCCAGCGTTCCAGCACTGTCGCCTCCGCCAAAGCCGGGCAAATGGCACGCGCCTTCACCAGCACATCATCCAGTAGGCCATCCGTCGCCTGTCCATCCTCAAAGGTCTTCTCCGAAGTCGACCCCACGGCCACCCGATCCGAGCCATGTGGTATGATGTAAAGCCCATCCTGATAAATCACCGGCAGACCCGAGGCATCCGCGGCCAGCACAGCCGCCTGCCCTTTCACGGCGGTGCCTGAAAGTACAGGCACATGCGGCGTCAGCAGCTCCCAAGCCTGCCAGCCTGCTGCAACAATCAGGTGATCCGCAGTGCGGATGCCTTCTGTCGTCCGGACAGATGATGTCGATGGGTCAATGGACCTGACCGCCACGCCCGTATCGATATTGTCCCTCAAGCTGGTTGCCAATGCCTTCACGTAGGCACGCGGATCGACACGGGCGGAAACGGTATCATGCACCAATCCGTGACTTGCAGCCTCGGGGCGGATCCAGCCGGCAAGGTCGGTCGGCACTTCTTCGAGGATCTCGTACGCTGCCGCATTCCCCCAGGTGTCCGGCTGAGCAGCCACATCGCGCTCTGCCCCCGCGCGGGCTTTCTCAGTCGCCAACGGGGTCAGGCGCCCTGTCCGCGCATATCCGCAATCGCGGCCTGTTGCGCTCTCGATCTCGGCAATGCGGGTCTCCAGCGACAGAAGCGCGTGGAACTGGAAGGCCATCATCGCGCGCCAACGGCTGGGGGCATGCGGGGTCAAGGCCCCCACAACGCCGCCTGATGCGCCCGCACCTGGGGTTAGGGCCTCCAGCACCTGCACCGACAGTCCGGCCTTCCGGCAAGACCACGCCACTGACAATCCGAAGATCCCTGCTCCGACAATCAAGACATCCGGCAAGGCCAAGCGCCACTCCTCTTGCAGTTGCGCGCGTGGCAGTGCATCACGCGACGATGTGCGAAGGCCTAGCAGATACGGACCTCAGATGGGAGGACGGGGTGCCCGTCTCGATCCGTTTCGATGATCCCTACTATGCGCGTTCGGATGGACTGGCCGAAAGCCGCCATGTCTTCCTGGATGGCAATGGACTGGCCGAACGGTTTGCTGTCGCCGACAGGTTTCATATTGCCGAACTGGGATTTGGAACCGGGCTGAACTTTATGGCTGCATGGGCCTTGTGGCGCAAGGTTGCACCCGCAGGTGCGGTCTTGTCCCACACCAGTTTCGAGCGCTACCCGATGCCGAAAGACGCCCAGATTCGTGCGCTGTCGATCTGGCCTGAGCTGAACAATCTGGCCGAAGCGATGATCCAGCGTGATATGCCGGATGTACAACTCTCAGTGATCGAGGGCGACGTGCGGAATACGCTGCCCGCGTGGGATGGCATCGCGGATGCGTGGTTTCTGGACGGCTTCGCCCCTGCCCGAAATCCCGAGATGTGGGAGCCCCCGCTGATGCAGGCGGTCCATGACAGAACCGGGGCGGACGGCAGTTTTGCCACCTACACCGCCGCGGGTCATGTGCGCCGATCGTTGGAGAGCGCAGGGTTTTCAGTCTTCAAACGCCCCGGTTTCGGCACCAAACGTGAAATGCTGACGGGGCGCCGGCGTTGACTGGCCCGACGGCTCGGACCACTGCGCGTCCCAAGGCGGTTCCCGTGCCCACAGATCGGCCATTCAACTTCGTGCACATCAACAAATGCGGTGGCTCGAGCGTCGAGATCGCGCTTGGCATCCCAAAACGTCACGCCAAAGCAAGTACATTACGTGATGAGATCGGCGCTGACGCCTGGGCACAACGGTTCACCTTTGCTCTGGTACGCAACCCGTTCTCTCGTATCGTCTCGATCTACTATTACAGGGTGCGCAGTGCGCAGGGCGGCATGGTTGACCGTCATTTGAACGTGAACCAGTGGGTCGAAAAAGTCTGGGGCGACAGGGATCCAGCGTATCGTGACGAGCAGATACTGTTCGAGCCCGCCTCCGATTGGGTCTGTGCGGATGGCGAGGTCATCGTCAACATGGTCGCGCGACTGGAAGACATCGCAACTGCCTGGCCGCGCATCACGCAAGAGCTTGGCGTGAATGTCCCTTTGAGGTCATTGAACCGAAACCTGTCACCAGACTACCGCGATGTGTTGATTCCCTCTGCCCGCAAGCTCCTTGAGGGTGCTTTTCGTGAGGACCTCGATCGGTTTGGATATACATTCTGACCGCCGCTCGCAGGTACGCGGAGAGGGCATATTCCGGCGAAGTCACAAGATGAGGCAACTATGGCGACCACGAAACTGATGCGCGACGAGGATCTCTCGCCCGAGGCCAAGGCCGTGTTCGATGATATTCGCGCGACGCGTGGCAGTGATTTCATCAACAATGTCTGGCGGGCTCTGGCCTTTGATCCGCCGCTGCTGAAGCGTACATGGGAGCAGGCCAAACAGGTGATGGGAGCGCCGGGCGCACTGGATCCTGTAACGCGCGAGATGATCTATGTTGCCGTCTCCATTGCCAATGGCTGTGAGTACTGTGTGCACAGTCATACGGCGTTCGCGCGCGCAAAGGGCATGACCGAGGAACAGCATGCCGAGCTTGTCAGTATCGTGATGCTGGCCTCCTCGACCAACGCGCTGGCGACTGCTTTGCAGGTTCCCGTCGATCCAGAATTCCAAGCAGAGGCGTGAGTTTCGGATTTTGCGGAGTTCACGCCTTCGGCGTTCACATTCCCTAGCCCTCCCGCCGTCGGCTTCGCCTGGCGCGAGGTATTGGCGCTCAGCCCAAGCGGTTCAGACAACCTTAACCAGCCGTATGCCAAGCGGGGTGCAGTAAGTCGGGAGAACCCTGATGCGTATGCTCTTGCTGGGAATGTTTGTAGTGCTCGCGGCCTGCCGCGCGCCCTATATGAGCGAATATGCGGATCTCACGGTCCGCCCATTCGAGATACCGCCCTATGGAACCCCAAAGGTTGAATTGGCCGCTTGGTTCGATGAGAACTATTTTGCACCCGGTCCCAGAGTCTTTCAGGCCGAAGCGGAACTGAGACGACTGCCAGGTGCGCCTTTGGCATATGCGCTGGATGAAGACCGTAGCTGGTGGCTTAGCCGAGCCGAAACGGTTCGAGACCTCTGTGTGACGCAAAAATACGTTTACTACAAACTCGATGCCGAAGATCGATTGGCGCGGGCAATCCTGACCAGCCGTTCGCAGTGCTGAGGCACACGCATGTTCGGTCTGGAATGGGGTATGCCGCCGCAAGCTGTCTTGGCGAGGCTGGCCCTGCAGCCTCTGGATCAGGACCACGAACAGGTCGTTGTGGGGTTGGACAGCCTTGTCGCACGCCTCATCGATCGGCAGGCGTTTTGCCCCAGCCTGTTCATTCGGCTGGGCGATGCGTGCAACGGCAAACTTCACCTCAGCTTTGTCGAAGATGGGCTGGCAGGTGCGGACCTGAGGTTCAGGTTTGAGTTCGAGGCACTTGGCAAACCCACTGACGGACTGAGCGATCAGGCGATGGCAGCCTTCGCACGCGTGGAAATGCAATCGGTGATCTATGAATTCATTACCCGTTACGGACCGCCGGTACACACCACCGAGAGCTATATGCGTTGGGAGAATGCCCATCCAGTCGGGATCACGGTGTTCCGCACAGTCGACGCCGACAGCATACAGTTGCTGATGGGACATGATGGCTCCGGCGTCATCGGCGCGGTGCGTTACCTGCCGCCAATGTCGGGCGGAGGTGGGTTTTAGTCGTGGGCGATCAATCGCCAGCAATCAGGACTGCGCGAAAATCGTTCACATTCGTGCCCGTAGGCCCCGTGACAAACAGATCGCCCAAGGCATCGAACGCAGTCCACGCATTGTTTCCGGCCAGCATGCCCGCCGGATCATGGCCAAGATCAACCAGACGAGGCCATGTGTCTGGGTCTGCGAACGCGCCTGCATTGTCCTCGGACCCATCGATCCCATCGGTATCCGCTGCGAGCATATGCACACCAGACAAACCCTGCAGGTCCTTCGCCGCCGACAGGGCAAGTTCCGAATTGCGTCCGCCTTTACCCTTTGCACGCACGGTCACCGTCGTCTCGCCGCCAGAAAGCAGCACAACCGGACCGGCAAAGGGGCGTCCGCGCAACGCGCATTCACGCGCTATCGCCGCATGCATCCGCCCGATATCACGCGCCTCGCCTTCGATCGCATCCGAGAGGATCTGCGCAGGCACGCCGTGCGCGTTGGCAACTGCAGCAGCAGCTTCCAGCGAGATCCGGGCAGAGGCAATGACCTGCGTCTCGTGGTTCGCAAACACCGCATCGCCAGGCATCGGTGCCGACGAGTCCGGACCTGCGATATGCGCCATGACGGCCTGGGGCAGATCCATCCCGAAGCGCGCGACGATCGCCAGCGCATCCGCTTTGTCCGCCTCGTTCGGAACAGTCGGTCCGGACGCCACAAGTGCAGGATCGTCGCCGGGAATGTCAGAAACCACGAGCGAGACGACCCGCGCGGGCCAAGCCGCAGCCGCCAACCGGCCACCCTTGATGCGCGAGAGATGCTTGCGGACTGTGTTCATATCACCAATCGGCGCGCCCGAGGCCAGCAACGCTTCGTTCACCGCAATCTCATCGGCCAGCGTCAAGCCATCCGGCGGCGCAGGCAGCAAAGCGGATCCACCACCACAGATCAACGCAACCACAAGATCGTCCTCGGTCAGTCCCGAAACCGCTCCAATCAGACGTTCGCCCGCTGCCAGACCATTCGTATCTGGAACCGGGTGGGACGCCTCCAGAACTTCGATCTGACGCGTCGCGCAAGCATAGCCATACCGGGTGACGATCGCGCCTTCGAGCGGACCATCCCATAGATCCTCGAACGCTGCCGCAAGCTGTGCCGCACCCTTGCCCGCACCCACAACAACTGTGCGTCCCTTGGGACGCGTCGGCAGATGCGCGGCAAGCACCTTGGCGGGATCGGCCGCGTTGACAGCGGCAGTGAACAGATCGGCCAGAAAGCCGCGCGGATCAGTCAGGGTCATGGCGCTCTGTGAGTTGTTCTATGCGATTCAGTCAGTTCCGTGATCTGGAGCGTGCGCCGTCTCCCACGGCCGTGTCAAATCGGTCAGTTGCATGTTCACACATTCAACCTCCAGCGAAAGCACGCCATCACCTGCCAAAGTGACGTTGATCTCACCCGCTCCATCTGCACCTGCGGCAAACGAGATTGCCAATACGGCATACACGGTCTCGGCGTCATCGGGTGGCAATCCCTGAGACTTGACCCGCAGCACATCGTCAAACACCAACGCCGAACGAACCCGTTCAAAGGGCCGTTTCTCGCGTTTGGCGGCATCCCGGTCTTCCCAGCGAAAACGGTTGACCAACATCACCAGCCGCCGCCGCCGTGGCATCCACGAGATTTCCCGCGTGACGCCGACAGCGTCCTGAACCAGCGAGGACACCACGCCAAGGTCATCCGCACTTTCGGCACCAAGCAGGAGCGGCCGATCCGAATGGGCACCATCCTCGAACCGCGCGTCCGTCATGCGAACCTCCGTCTGAACTGGGTTTGCATCAGTCGCCCTGGATCCGTTGAATATCTGCGCCGCAGGCGCTGAGTTTGGCCTCAACGTTCTCGTAGCCACGGGCGAGATGGTAAACCCGGCTGAGCACCGTCTCGCCTTCGGCAGCCAGCGCTGCCAGGATCAGCGACACCGAGGCACGCAGATCCGTCGCCATCACTGGCGCGCCGCGCAAGCTCTGCACGCCCGTCACGGTGGCAGCTCCGCCCTGAATATCGATCTGCGCGCCCATGCGGGACATTTCTGGTACGTGCATGAAGCGGTTCTCACAGATCTGCTCGTCAACGTGGCTGGCCCCGTCGGCGACCGTCAACAGCGCCATCATCTGCGCCTGAAGGTCCGTCGGAAAACCAGGATAGGGTGCGGTCGCGATGTCCACCGCCCGAATGATCCCGTTCGAGCGCCCAATGCACAGGCCGCCCGGCACGTCCTCGATCGAGATGTCGGCGGCTTCCATGCGTTCGACCAGCGCTCCGACAAGCGTCCGATCTGCACCCAAGACTGTCACCTCGCCCCCCGCAATGGCAGGTGCAATCATGTATGTGCCCATCTCAACGCGGTCCGCGAGCACCCGGTGCGTCGCGCCGTGCAGGCTACTCACCCCGTCGATGACAATTTCGCCCGATCCCGCGCCCGCGATCCGGGCGCCCATTGACGTCAGGCATGCCGCCAGGTCGACGATCTCTGGCTCTTTGGCAGCGTTCTTCAGCACGGTCGTCCCGCGTGCCAGCGTCGCCGCCATCATAAGGTTTTCTGTGGCCCCCACAGATACGAACGGAAACTCGATGGTAGCACCCTTCAACCCACCCGGCACAGCCGCGTTGACATAGCCGTCCGAAAGCTCCAGTTCGGCGCCCATTTTTTCGAGTCCGGTCAAGTGGAGATCCACAGGTCGCGCACCAATGGCACAGCCGCCCGGCAGCGACACACGCGCATGGCCGTCACGCGCCAGCATCGGACCCAGAACCAGGATCGACGCCCGCATCTTCCGCACGATGTCATAGTGCGCCGTGTGGTTCGAAATCTTCTGCGCCGATATCGCAAGCACATTGCCGTCCTGCATCGAGGTGATCTCGCAGCCCAGCGACACCATAAGCTCACGCATGGTCGCGATATCCGCAAGGCGGGGCGCATTGGTCAGCGTCAACGGCTCATCCGCAAGCAATGCCGCGGGCATCAGCGTCAGACACGCGTTCTTCGCACCCGAGATCTGAATCTCCCCGCTCAGTGGCCTGCCACCCACAACTCTGATCTTGTCCATACCGCTCTCCTGCCTGTCCAGTCAGTCGCTCTTGTCAGCGCCGTCCTTGTCGGGACCCTGTGGGCATTCTGCCTTCGTCTCGGGTTCCTCCGCGTCGCACGCTTTGCCATGCGTCTTCTGCTGGGCCTGCTTCTGCGCCTTGCGTTTGCGCAAGTTCGCACGCAGGGCCTCGGCAAGCCGCGCTTCACGGTCCCGGGATGTGCCACCGCTCGTCATGGCGAGCATGTATCCAATCGTGGCGGCAAGGTCCAGACGGGCGATGAGGAGATATCGTGCAATGGTGGTTTTCCCCGCTGGTAACGAGTAATTCAGGGGTTGCCATCAGGATGTGCCCTCGGCTATCTCCGCATCGACATGCTGCCGTAGCTCAGGGGTAGAGCACTCCCTTGGTAAGGGAGAGGTCGAGAGTTCGAATCTCTCCGGCAGCACCACTTACGTCGATAAGATATTGTTTTTATTAATAATTTTTCGAGAGCTTTTTTTGGGCCCCCTAACTAGCCCACCTTCTTTGACGCGCTACGATGATGCCGAATGATCATCGATGCGCAACCTGGCGTCTACGGCTTCAGTTGACCTTCCCCGCCCAAAATCCAAGTTGGGCATAACCTACCACTTATTTCTCGCCTGCCGAAATGCGGGAGGCGGTGCAACGCTAAGAGGATCACATTCTTCAAATTGTGGGGGGGAATCATGATCCACGAATACAAGACAGCACGTAGCATTTGCGGATTTGTTGAGTTCATT
>JBGCFK010000363.1:0-2575 GCA_045106875.1 Paracoccaceae bacterium
GCGTCCTCGCCTTTCGACCAGTCGTTCTCTCAGCGCAGAAGAAAGGTCGCTGACGGCCCTGTGCAAGGATGCGGGAGCAAGTCCTACATGTTCGGAAGCAGCGCTATAGGAACCGTGCTTGGCAAAGGCGCGGAAAGCCCGAACCTGTGCAGCTGTCACACGATTGGACCCTATCAGCCGGATCGCGCGACCAGCTCGGTCGGCAAGCAATAAGGCCGGCTCGGTCGGCTTCATTCCCGTAGGTTCGCGGTTAAACAGCTGGCATCCGATCTCTTGCTCAAGACGGCCAATTGCCTGCGTCAGAGCGGGCTGAGTGAGATGAACCGCCTCAGCCGCTCGCGTCGCTGAGCCATGCTCCAGCACCGCAACAAAAGCGGCAAGGTGACGCAAGTTTGGGAGCCTATCGGACATCATTGTTGATTAGCATAAAGTTATGGCTGACCAAAGCTTCGGATTGGTTCTTGGGGCAGGTAAGGGGCACACCTTTGCTGAAAGCAGCGGAAGGAGCTGACACATGGGCGTCGTGGTCCAGAATATTGAGCGCGCTGACCTGTCTGTGATCGATGGCCTGGGCGAATGCGGCGTCGCAACCGTTCACGAGGCGCAGGGCCGGACCGGATTGCTGTCGAGTTATATGCGGCCAATTCATTCCGGCGCCCGAATTGCCGGAAGCGCGGTCACAATCAGCGCAGCGCCGGGCGACAACTGGATGGTCCACGTCGCTATTGAGCAGTTAAGGCAAGGGGACATTCTGGTCCTTGCCCCCACCAGCCCATGCGAAGACGGCTATTTTGGCGATTTGCTGGCAACCAGCGCACAGGCGCGCGGGTGCAGGGGACTCATCATCGACGCCGGTGTTCGCGATGTCCGGGACCTCACGGAGATGAACTTCCCAGTGTGGTCCAAGGCTGTCTTCGCGCAAGGGACGGTGAAGAACACGCTGGGCAGCGTCAATGTCCCGATCGTGTGTGCAGGAGCGCATGTCGAGGCGGGCGATGTCATAGTCGCTGACGATGACGGCGTCTGCGTGGTCAAACGCGAGGCTGCTGCAAACGTGCTCGAAAAGGCGCGTGCTCGTGAAGCGAACGAGGAAGAAAAGCGGCAGCGTCTCGCATCGGGCGAGCTTGGGCTCGATATGTACAAGATGCGTGAGCGTCTGGCCGAAGCCGGGCTGAAGTACATCTGATGCAGTCCAGCGCGCCAGTCATGTGGATGCGAGGTGGCACCTCCAAGGGCGCGTTTTTCCTTGCCGATGATTTGCCGGCTGACCCTGCTGAGCGAGACGCCTTTCTGCTCCGTGTGATGGGCAGTCCTGACGCACGGCAGATTGACGGAATGGGGGGCGGGGACCCTCTAACCAGCAAGGTCGCAATAGTCCGAAAGTCTGAGTGAAGCGGCGCCGAGGTGGATTACCTGTTCCTGCAGGTTTTCGTCGATCAGGCTCTCGTTTCCGACCAGCAAAACTGCGGGAACATGCTTGCAGGGGTGGGGCCTTTCGCAATCGAGCGCGGGCTTGTCGCAGCGCAAGAGGGTGAAACCCGTGTCGCGATCTTCATGGAGAATACGGCACAAGTGGCGATTGCAACGGTGCAGACGCCGGACGGGCAGGTTACCTATTCCGGTGATGCGTCGATCGACGGTGTACCCGGCACGCATGCTCCCCTCCCGATCGAATTCCGCGATACAGCCGGATCGAGCTGCGGTGCGCTATTGCCAACCGGCAGTCCAGCAGACGAGATTGAAGGCGTTGCCTGCACTTTGATCGACAATGGCATGCCGTGCGTCGTGTTCGCGGCAGAAGCTGTCGGGGCGAGTGGCTATGAAACCCGCGAAGAGCTCGAAAGCGATGGCTTCGCGAATGTTCGCGCCAGGATCGAGGCTATCCGGTTGAAAGCTGGCCCCATGATGAATCTTGGGGATGTGACGGAAAAGTCGGTGCCAAAGATGACCCTTATTGCGCCGCCTAAAAAGGGCGGCAGCCTTTCGGCGCGCGTATTCATTCCTCACCGTGCGCACGCATCCATCGGTGTATTAGGTGCAGTCACTACGGCGACCGCCTGCCTCGTCGAAGGTTCGGTCGCTGAACCGCTCGCCGAAGTGCCTCAGGGACGGCGCAAGACGATCAGCGTTGAGCATGCATCGGGCGAAATGAGCTGTGTGCTGGAAATGGACGATAATGGAGAAGTGGCGAGCGCGGCGCTCCTGCGAACGGCACGAAAACTGATGGATGGAACGGTCTATGTCTGATCGGATCAAGAGCTGGCATGCGAACCCATCGAAACCAAAATTCGTGCCACCAACGGGGGCGGTTGATGCGCATTGCCATGTGTTCGGGCCAATGGCCCAGTTTCCGTTCAGCCCAAAGGCCAAGTATCTGCCGCAAGATGCCGGGCCAGATGACCTGTTCGCTTTGCGCGATCATCTTGGATTTTCCCGGAATGTGATCGTTCAGGCAAGTTGCCATGGGACCGACAATTCGGCGACGCTCGATGCGATCGCCAAGTCAGACGGCAAAGCGCGCGGGGTTGCGGTTGTGGATCCCGCGATCTCAGATGAAGAGCTCGCAGCGCTCCAC
>JBGCFK010000364.1:0-6019 GCA_045106875.1 Paracoccaceae bacterium
AAATCATCCAGAAAGGCTTTGATCTGGGGCATCCGGTGATCGTTCGGGAAGGCCTGAAACACGACCTGTGCCTCGGGATCGAATCGCGCGGTCTTCTTGTTGCGCCGGGCAACACGTTTGCCCTTGTCACCCTTGAAGAACCACAATGTGCCCTCGTCGCGCACAGTTCCGGTGCGGGCCACGATGTGCAGGATCGCCCGCTTTCCGGGGCGATACCGCAGGCGCAACAGGTCGACCTTATCGGCCCCGGTAATCGCACAAAGGCGGTCCTGGGTCAGATCGGCCAGCCCCGGAAGATGTGCGTCGTCAATCCTCAGCATCGGTGGTGCCCTCCCGGATCAGGCGGTCCAACACCCTGGCAGGCGTCGATGTGAAGGCATAGATCATCGCAAGGCGCAGGAGTGCCCCACGCCGCCACAGAGCGATGCCTGACATCCGCAGATGAGACCGAACCGGCGCTTCGTCCACCTCTGCGAGATACAGGTGCGCCAAAAGGTTGCCCACGTCCAGCGCGGGGTCCGAGAGGCACAGGGTGTCGAAGTCCAGCAGCCCCGCAATACTATCCGCGATCAGGATCTGCTTCTCATGCAAATCCCGATGGCACGGGCGAGGGGACGCATCAGAGCGCTTCAGCGCCGCGCTGATCTGCGCCACTGGTGCCGCAACCCGGGCTGCAATGCCCGGGCGCCAGCGATGGCAGCGGTTCAGCCACTCCACCAAGATTCGAGCCTCATCCGCGCCAGTATGGACGGGTAATCCGGCAGGCTCCAACGCCTGAAGTGCCCTGATCGCCCGCGTAGTCGCGGTGCTGTCGGAGGCGCCGAAATCCGGCGGCGTGCCGGGAAGGACGCCAAAGAACGCCACTCCGATATCGGGGATCGCGCCAAGTGGTTCAGGGATGCGCAAGTCGGATTGTCGAGACAAGCTGTGCCAAAGCTCGCGATGACGTCCAAGCCGGTCTGCCCCGTTGGAGCTCTTGATCGCCCGCAGGCGCGCATAGACCACTCGATCGCGGGACGTGATCCGCAACACGGCCCGCCTGCCAAGACGGTGGGCAACGAGTTCGACTGCGATGTCTCGAGGATCTTTGCCGATGACCGACTGGAGGGCAGTCCGCGCAAAGGCCGGATCGTAAAGCAGGCGTAAGCCGGGGAGGCGTTCGTCCAGCCCCGGTCGCCGCAGCACCAATCCAGCGCCCGCGACAACGCGAAGTGCGGTCGCGTCCAGCCCGTTTCTCTGCCCGTTTCGGCTTTTGCCAAGGCTGACCCTGGCCCGATCGGCGTGAGAATGCGGGTCCTCGGGACAATGCTCGGCGAGAACGGGATAGGCCTGCCCATCGGGCATCACGGCATGAAGTACCAGTTGCACCGGACGCTTGCCGGGAAAATGGGTTCGCTCCAGATCGACACGCTGGGGACGCCGACCCAAGACGTCACCGACCGCGTCGTAAATTTCTGGGCTTTGACAAACGTCCAGAAAGGGCGCTGCGGAGTCACATGCGACGTTCATGCAGACAAGCTCCGATCATCCGGAGGCAGGGCAACCAGCTTTGCATCCTCGACCCGAAGGACACGATCCGCCAGTGACAGCGTCAGATCGTCATGCGCAATCAGAAGCGTAGTGCACCCGGCTGATGCGCGCCGCAGGCCGGCCAACAGGCTTTTGGCAGTGACCGGGTCCAACCCGCTCAGCGGCTCGTCGAGGATCAGGATTGGCGCATTCCGCAGGATAGCGCGCGCGATCGCGATGCGCTGGCGTTGTCCGCCGGAAAGGGTCTCGCCCCGTTCCCCAAGGACCGTGTCATATCCGTCCGGCAGCGCATTGATAAAGCTGTCCGCCTCGGCGGCCTCGGCGGCGGCGATGATCTCATCTTCGGTGGCATCAAGCCGGCCATAGGCGATGTTGTCCCGCACGCTGGATCCGAACAACACGCTGTCTTGAAGCACGACGGCGATATTGCTGCGCAAGCTGTCGAGGGTGATCTCGCGGATATCCTGGCCGTCTATCCGCACAGTGCCTTCCGTCGGGTCATAAAACCGCATCAACAGTCGTCCAACCGTCGACTTGCCCGCACCGCTGGGCCCGACAAGAGCAGTCACGGTCCCCGGACTGAGGTCGAGGTCCACCGCGTCGAGCACCTTTGCGCCATTGGCATAGGAGAAGCTGAGTTGCGCGTAGGAAACCCGGCCTTGCGGGCGCTCTTCCAGCGGCTTGGCCTCGGGATGTTCGGCCACCTCGGGCTCGAGGTCGAAGATCTCCAACAGCCGCTCGCCGCTGGCTGTGGCCTTGGCGACCCGCGCTGTCATCGAGGCCATCTTGCGGACCGGCTTGTAAAGCGATGACAGGTACGCCGTGAAGACCAGCAGATCGCCCGGGCTGATCACGCCTGCCCGGACCTGGGTCACCCCGAACCAGACCACCACCGCCGTGCCCAAGGCCAGCAGCACCTGCGTGACCCGATCCATGTTGGCGGCCAGCCGCGTGGTGACGACTCCCGCCTCGGCGGACGAATTGTTCTGCTTGGCGAAACGCTGTTCCTCATAGGCCTCGCGGGCGAACCCCTTGACCACGTTGATGGCCGAAATGCCTTCGGTCATCACGATGGCGATCTTGCCTTCCTTGCGCCGCTGCTTGCGGGCCGCACCCTTGATGCGCTTGCCGAAATAGCGGGTGATCAGCCACAGTGCGGGCAGGATCGTCAAGGCAACGAGCGTCAGGCGCCAGTCCATCCACGCCATCACCGCGATGGTCAGAACGATCACGAGAATGCGCGCCGCAAAGAACACCACCGCGTCGATAAGCAGGTCGCGCATCATTCGAACATCACCCGTCAGGCGCGCAATGATATCGCCGGACGACGCCGTATCATGGAACGAATGGGATAGCCGGTGCACATGCCGGTAGAGGTCCAGGCGGATCTGGGCGACCACTTTCTGACCAACGGCAGCGATCAGATAGGCCTGCACAAAGCCCATCGCCCCGCCAAGCAGAGCAATGCCCAGAATGGCCGTGGCCATGGCCAGCAACAGGCCATCGCCGTTGCCGAACGCCGACAGGAGCCAGCTTGTCACGATGTCTGGGGATTGCTGCGGGATCAGGATGCCATCGAAGACGATCTTGATCGGCCAGGGCCGCATGATCTCGGCCAACGCAACACCGATCATCGCCAGAAAGCCCAGAGCCAGCTTGCGCCGATGCGCCTTCAGGTGCGGCCCCATGCGGCGGAACAGCCGACGCACAGCGCCAACTTCGATCTTGCGCTCGCCACTCATGCTGCGGCCCTTTCGCGCTCGGCTATTTCCACAACCCGGTTCGCGTTCCGCGTCCAGTCATGGCGCGCTCCTTCCGCCGCGGCCGCAGCCGACATGTCGGCACGCCTTGCGGGATCTGCGCAAAGCACGCGCAGCGCCGCAGCCAAGGCAGAGGCATCGCCCGGGGGCAGCAACATCGCGGCTTGGGAACCTGTCAGCAACTCCGAGGTCTGACCGATGTCACTTGCCAGAACGGGCCGGCCCATCGCCAGGTACTCATACAGCTTCAACGGTGAAAAATAGTGATCCTGCGCTGCCGGATACGGCGCAGTCGCAACGTCCATTCGCGCGATCAGGCCGGGCAAGTCGGCGTGATCCACCCAGCCGGCCATGGTGACAGCATCTGCAAGCCCTGCACCCGTGACGAACCCGTCGATCCAGCCACGCTTCGGACCATCGCCGCAGATCAGCAGGTGGGCGCGGGGTTCGTTGGTGTGAAATTCTCGGAAGGCCGCCATCAGCGTATCGACCCCGTGCCACATCTTCAGAGATCCTGTGAAGCCGACGACAAAGGCCTCATCGGGTATCTTGGGCACATGCGCACCGCGAGTCATGGGGCGGAAATGCGTGGTATCGACGGCGTTGCCGATGACATGCACCCGGCCCTGATCGGCCCCGGCATTCTTGAGGAACGCCGCCATCTGGCGCGACACCGCCGCAAGGGCGGTCGAGGCACCAAGCACCTCGGACTCGATGGCCCGCGCCTCAGCTTCGCAGACCAGCGAACGGAAGGCGGCCTGTTCCAGCACCAGGGGCGCGTTGACCTCGGTCACCACCGGCACGCCCAGCTTGCGCGCGGCCCGGCAACCCGCCGCTGACCAAAGCGAATAGCGCTCGTAGATCATGTCGAACGGCCAATCCTGGTAGAGCCCCACAAGCCGGGCCTCGATGGCCCCGGCCTGCGCCATGGCGGCACGTTCCTTCTCGGCCCGGTTGGCCCCGGCAATCGTGGACTTGACCTCTTCGACATAAAGACCGGCGTCGTGGCCATCGCCGCGCCGCGCCGCGATGGCACGGACCTCATGCCCGGTTTTCGCAAAAGCGCGCATCATCTCCTGGATGTGGATCGAAGCCCCTTTTTCTCCGAAGACGGGGATGCCACGATCGGCAGTGACATAGGCTATGCGCATCATGCCGCCTCGTGTCTTGCGCGCG
This sequence comes from Paracoccaceae bacterium, assembly GCA_045106875.1. Lineage (GTDB taxonomy): Bacteria > Pseudomonadota > Alphaproteobacteria > Rhodobacterales > Rhodobacteraceae > Thermohalobaculum. Next base: position 4,467 of record JBGCFK010000364.1, read on the forward strand.
CTGGGTCACGGATGAGCCTGCGCAGGCGCGTCGCGTTGGTGGTCAGGTTGAACAATTCCTCGGCGCGGCGCCTGCCCGCCTGCCCCATCAGATGCGCGCGTTCGGGCAGTTTCAAGACATCTTCCAGCGCATCCGCCAGCGATGCTGCATCGCCCGGCGTACAAAGACGCCCGGTCAGCCTGTCCGCGACGATCTCCGGCCCACCCGAAACCGTTGTGGTGACCACTGGCAATCCCCGGCCCATGGCCTCGAGCAGGACCGTCGGCAATCCGTCGCGATCGCCGCTTTGCGTCACGACGCATGGCAACACCGCGGCAACCGCAGAGCCCATTTTCTTGATCAGTGCCTCCTGCGGCAGCAGGCCTTCCATTGCAACATGATGCTCAAGGCCCAAGGCGGCCCTTTGCGCGTGCAGGGCCTCTTCAAGCGGGCCAGACCCGACAAGCGACAGGGAAAACGGCACATTGCGCGCCTTGAGCATGGCGCAGGCGTCCATCAGGACATCAAAGCCCTTCTTGGCAACCAAACGGCCCACAGCGATCAGGTGACCGGGCTTCTGGTCTGCCCCCTGCACAGGATTGAACGACGTCAGATCGATCCCGTTATACAGCCGGATCACCCGTGCCTCCGGGCAGAGATCCGACAGATGCCGGGCGTTGTAGTCAGATACGGTTGCAACGAACGCCGCCCCGCGCAGCTTGACGCGGCGCATCTCGGCATCGGCCTCAGCGGAAACATAGGTGTGGTAGACGTCCCTCGCGTGGGCGGTAAAAGAATAGGTTGCGCCAATGGCCCGCGCGGCAAGGCAGGCGACCGTCGTGGTGTCCGACCCGAAATGCGCGTGGAAATGGCATATCCCCCGCGCCTTCGCATCGGCGGCAACGGCGGCGGCCTTGCGCTGGAGGGCACCAATTTCGTGCGGGGTCTTGCCGGAGAAAAGTGCCTCGTCGCCGGGAGGCACCACACCATCGGGCCCCTTGGCATGCGGCTTGAGGATCGTGACTTCGCCCTTGAGATCCGCAAGTCGCGCATGTCGCGGCTCCTTTGGCGGGGTCAGAAGGGAATAGATCCGGGTCGCTGCCCCGGCTGCCTCATGGGCCAAAAGCTCGTTCAGGATGAAGGTTTCACTGAAGCGGGGAAAGCGCTTGAGGATATAGGCAATCGGTGCATCAGGCATGCGCGCGCTCCACTTTCTTATCGGTGTCGGTGTCGCACAGCGACGCGATCTTTCTGGCCGCGTTTTGAACACCGTCCGTCCTAAGCCGTGCCGGGTGCGAGGCTCGAGGGCTGCTCCGAAGCAGTTTGGCAATGCTTTGCGCGCTGAGGTCTTCGCGACGCAGATAGTGGGCAAGTCCCGCGCGTTCGAGCGCCTCGGCCCGCAGACGCTGTTCAGCGGAGGGACCAAGTCGAGGCACCGTCACAATCGGGCATCCGACAGCCAAAGCCTCGTTGATGGAATTGTAGCCGGTCATGGTGATCAACAGGTCCGAGCGCGCCATGAACACCGGCAGGTTGGCGACGTGGTCCAACACCTCGGTTTGTCTGAAATTCAC
>JBGCFK010000365.1:0-7004 GCA_045106875.1 Paracoccaceae bacterium
TCCAAAAATTTTGGCGCAAAACTGTTCTGAGGCGTTCCGATGAAAACAATCCTTGTCATCAACCCCAACTCCAACCCAGATGTCACCCATGGCCTCACCGAGGCCCTCGCCCCCCTCAACATCGACGACCGCGCCCGTATCGAATGTATGACCCTTGCCGGAGGTCCCTTTGGTATTGAGACGATGCTCGATGCCGAAAGCGTTGTCCTTCCCCTACGCCAGACCATCCTCGATCGCTCTGATGCCCATGCCTACGTTATCGCCTGTTACGCCGACCCCGGTATAGCGCTTTGCCGTGAAGCCACCTCAAAACCTGTCTTTGGCCTTCAGGAAAGCGGTCTTTTTGCGGCGCTCCAACGCGGCAATCGCGTCGGTGTCATTGCCCTCAGCCCAAGATCCATTGCCCGCCATCTGCCCTACATTCGTGCCCTTGGCATCGAAAGTCGTCTGGCCGCCGAACGTCCTTTGCATTTGACCGTTGCCGAAAGCGAAGCGGACGCTGCCTATTCCCGCATCGAGGCCGTCGCCCGCTCATTGATCGAAGAGGATATGGCAGACACGCTTCTGATGGGCTGCGCCGGCCTCGCCCGCCACGTCAAACGTCTGGAAGACGCGTTTGGCTGTCCTGTGACCGAACCTACGCAAGCCGCCGCAATTCAGGCCCTTGGCGCTGTCCTACTGGACTAACGGCTTGCTTAATCCTGCGCCATTCTCGGCCTTTCCAAGCTCGCGCGTCGTTTAGAATTCGGTAACAGGCCTAAAATGTGCTATTTTTGCTGGATCGCCTGACGAAAATAACAACGAGGGAGTGAACACGATGAGTTTTGCGCATTTGCGGTTGGCCGGTCGTTGCCTGACCATTTTGTCCGTTTCTGTACTGACCCTGCCAGCACTTGCAGATACAACAGATGTGACCTGGAAATCTGAGGTTGTCGTCGCCAAAGAAGGCACCTTTTGTTCGGACGATCCCAATTGTTTCAACCGGTATCATCCGGATATTCCAGCCGTCGCCACCGCCGCGCCGGGGGATTTCATCGTCTTCGAGACCCGCGATGCTCTGGACAGCGATCTAACTCTCGATTCCAACGCCGATGACGTCGCCGCCCTGGATCTCGCCGGCGTGCATCCCATGACAGGCCCGGTCGCCATTGAAGGGGCCGAGCGCGGCGACGTCCTGGCCGTCACTGTCGTGGATATCGACCCCGATGAGTTCGGCTATACCGTAATCGTCCCGGGTTTTGGCTTCTTGCGCGACAAGTTTACAGAGCCCTATTTTGTTGGTTGGAAACAGACCCGAACCCATGCGGTCTCTGACGCTATGCCAGGGATAGCGATACCGTACGAGGCTTTCACAGGCTCCATCGGCACCATGCCGGGCGCGCCTGAGGTCGACGCTTGGCTCGCACGTGAAACCGCGCTGGCAGCCGTCGGAGGAATCGCCCTGCCACCAGAACCGAGAGGTGCCCATCCTGCTGCCATCTGCGGCGCTGAAGGAACTCAGACTGAAAACTGTCTTCGCACCGTGCCTCCGCGTGAAAACGGCGGTAACATGGATGTTCAGCAAATGCAGGTCGGTACGACTATCCTGATCCCCTGCTTTGTCGATGGCTGCGGCCTCTTTGTGGGCGACGTGCATTACGCTCAGGGCGACGGCGAAGTCTCGGGTACGGCGATCGAAACCGGCGCTGTCGTGACCGTAACCACCCAAATCCGCAAAGGGGCAGGAGCCTATATCACCAACCCGCAAGTCGAAGGTGGTCCGCAGATCAAAAACATCGAACCGTCGGCTTTCCATCAAACCATCGGCTATCCTTTCAAGGAGCCCGGCACGGTGCCAACCTATCACACCTATCTTGAAAGCGCTGTTATTGAGGACTTGCCCCAGCTTTCTGAAGACCTCACGATGGCAGCGCGCAATGCCCTCACACAGATGATAGATCACATTACGCGCACCTATGAGCTAACCCGCGAACAAGCCTATGTGCTGGCCTCCGTTGCGGTGGATCTGCGGGTGGGACAAGTTGTTGACGTGCCGAACTATGTTATCACGGCAGTTCTGAACAAGGACGTTTTTGTCGATGAATAGGCGCGGCTTTCTCGCTTTGGCCGGAGCGGTGTTGGCCGCGCCTGTCGCGGCGCATACGCCCTATGGCCAGTGGGTCGTCTACCGCCAAAAACACCTGCTCGTGGGTTCTCACAGGGGCGACTTGCGCACCTACGACCTGGCCAAGAAGGTTGTTTTGGGGTTATCTGAAGAACTCCCTGAGGCGCAAGCCCGCGTGGCACGCGGCCCCAGACCTCAGCGGATCGCTTCGCTTATGGGCACAGGGCAGCTCTTTCTGGCCGTTCTTTCTGTGGATGAGGCAGGCCAGATGGTGCGCGCCGAAGGACCATTCGAGGATTATCCGCCCACACCTATCCATGCGTTAGCAGACCTGGACGGGTCCTACCTGCTTTTTGCGGCACCGGAGTTTCCTCGGGAGCATGGGCGGCTCGTCACCGAGGCTCTCGATCATGCAGGGCTTGGCACCCGTCCTGCCAAGACCGAGCTGCATGTGGGCGCTGCGGCCTATTGGGGCTGACGGGGCCAATTCGCAGACGAACGAGCGCTCGGTTGGTTTATGATAGTCACCACCCAAAAAAAGGTTCTTCAACCGGTAAGCTGGGCTGCCAGATAGGCATTAAACTCACGGATATTGACCTCAAGCGGCCCGTGCAGAACGCCCGGTTCTTCGGCTCCGAAACTGCACCCTTCCTGGATGCGCTCGACCATTTCCTTATCCTCAACCGTGGCGATGTTGATCACTTCCTCGATCGTTTTGCGGAAGGCCTTCGGCGCGTCCATGCCTGACATGGACTGAGGTGCGAAGCTGAGCCCCCAGCGCGCATTCGTGCGCCCGACGCCCATGGGCTCCAGGGCCATCCACCAGACGAAATTGGGATCAACCGCCGCCAGCCCGTTGGGAAAGAGCGAAATCACGTAAAACCGGCGCTTTTCGGCTTCGGTCAGGCGCGGATTGTGGATCTCGGGAAAATCTTCTTCTCGGTAACTGTTCGAATGAATTGCAAAATTTGCATTTCCCACGGGACCAAATTCCGCAAGGTTAGTCGGGTTAGAGGGCCCGATGGAGCCCACATGGGTATAGGTCGTGTGGTAGCTTTCGATGAAGTTCTCAACGAGCAGCTTCCAGTTGCCTTCCCAAAGCTCTTCGTGCACCACATGGTGGTCTTCGTAAGCGCCAAGATCGAAATTTGCGATGAGCTTGTCCAGTTCACCAAGCCGTTCGGCGACCGGTTTGAGGTCATCGCGCAGGCTGACGAAAATAAAACCAAGCGCCACATCGCACGTAAGCTGAACCAAGCTGCGATCGGCCAGCGTGTTGCGCTCAAACCCGACACGGTCCGGGATGCCAATAAGGCGACCCGATCTGAGATAGGTCCAATGGTGGTATGGGCAGGTGATGCGCCCGGCATTGCCGGAACCCTCCAGCAAGCGCGCGTAGCGGTGCAGGCAGAAATTACCCATGGCGCGAATGCTGCCATCATCCTGGCGCATGATTATGACAGGGCGCGTCCCGACCATTGCTGTGAAGTAGTCGCCTGGATCGGGGACCTGACCCACACGCCCGACCATGATCCAATCGTTCGAAAATATCTTGTCCATCTCTGCGGCAAAACGATCTGGATCAGTATGGCTTGACTGCGGCAAGGCGTCCTGATGGCGGTTTGCCCCTTTGGGCAATTCATAATCGCGGTAGGGGAAGTAATCCGGTCCGTCCATGACAACTCTCTATTTATCTGGGTTGGGCATGGTTGAAGGGAATGGGTCGGGCAGGGGCGAGGCTCCACCATAGTGTGGCAGCGTCTGACGTCGCAGGGTCAAAGCGCCCTGCGCATCGAGTGTTTGACAATGCCGGGCGATCTCTTCGAGAGTGGCGAACCATACTTGGCCCGTGGCCTGCATCTTTTCGATCATCTCCTCAATGCGTTGCCAGCGAGACAGGCGACCCGAGACGAAAGGATGCCAGACGGCGATCCAAAGACCCCCTCCCGCACGCAACATAGCATTGAATTCGGCCATGAATATCTCCATCGCACGGTCCGGTGGCAGTATCTGGAACATATAATCAAGGTCGATTGAGTGCACATACGGCGGCCAGTCATCCGTGGCCCAACTTATCGGCAGTTCCATGATTTCTCCCTCAGGCGGGGCGAGCATGTAGGGCACATCATCGCCCATGAGCGAGCTGTCATACAGAAAGCCTTCCTCGGCCAGATAACCCGGTGTCTTGTCCGACATATTGTAGAGCGGCGAGCGATTGCCTCGAGGGCGCTTACCGGTAAAGCGTTCTATCACCTCGATAGAACGCTGCATCCAGTACCGCTCTTCTTGCGGGGGCAGGGCGTTGGGCGCCTCGTGAATATAGCCGTGAAAGCCCACTTCGTGACCGTCCTCGACAATGGCCTCGACCACCTTGGGGTGCTGTTCGATGCACCAGGCGGGGATAAAAAAAGTCTGCTTCAGATCAAAGCGGCGATAACCGTCCAAAATGCGCGGTATGGCCACGTCCGGGCCGTAACGCAGCATCGATATGCTGGAGAGATATTTGGTACCGTTGGTCCCCTTCTCGATGTGGATAAGGCTGTCGGCATCCATGTCAAACGTGATGGCGACGGCCACCTTTGCACCATTGGGCCAGGGGATGGGGTTCTGGATCATAGGAGACCTCTAAAGCATGACCGCCCCACCAGAGGGGCAGATGGTTTGTCCTGTCATGAAGCTCGCACCGGGACTGGCGAGGAAGACGACAGCGGCGGCGATTTCCTGCGGCGAGCCAATGCGTCCCATGGGATTCTGGGTCTCAAGCGCAAGCGCTTCTGGCGACATGACTTCGGCCGAAAGCATTGGGGTGTCCGTGGGTCCGGGAGCCACGGCGTTGATGAGAATGCCCGGCGCAAACTCGTGAGCCAGTGCGCGTGTCAGACCGATGACGCCGGCTTTGGAGGCACAATAGGCCGCAAACCCGCCGCGACCCAGATGCGCTAACTCAGAGGCAATAAGGATCAGACGTCCGGTGCGGTCCATGGCTTCGACGGCGCCTTGGGCGACGAGAAACGAGCCGCGCAGGTTGACTGCAATCTGACGGTCAAAGGCTTCTGCGCTCATATCCAGGGTTGGGCTTTCGAGGAGAATACCAGCAGCGTTCACGACGATGTCGAGCGGTCCTGCCTTTTTAAACATTGCCCTGACAGAACCTACGTCACTTACATCTACATTTATCAGACCCGGCGCTACGTTACGATCCGCGCCAAGCACATCGGCCCCCTCAGCTTCAAGGGCTGCTTTGCACGCCGCGCCAATCCCGCTGGCAGCGCCGGTAACAAGTGCGCGCTGGCCCTTCATTGCATGAGCTCCCCACGGTCGACGGTAAAGGATTGTCCGGTGATGTTGCGCGCGGCCTCGGACGCGAGAAAGAGATAGGTCTCGGCCATGTCTTCCGGCTCCATCAGACCAGGTAGGGCCTGTGCTCCGGTGATCTCGTCCAGCAAGTCTTTCTCCGGCCTGTCCGCTCGCTTGGACATTTCGGCGAGTGAGCGCATCGAAGCCTGCGTGCGCACCCAGCCTGGGCAGACTGCATTGACCGAGATGCCGCGCGGGGCCAATTCCTGAGCGAGGCTGCGCGTCAGACCGATTACCGCGTGTTTCGACGCGCAATAGGCCGAGAACTCAGCCACAGCGGTCTTGCCCCACATAGATGCTGTGTTTACGATGCGAGCGCCGTCTTTCAGTTGCGGCAAGAGCGTGCGAATGACCGAGAAAGTGCCGACCACGTTGACCTCGGTAATGCGAGCAAAGTCAGCATCGACAAGCGGCGAGGGGTCGGTGATGGGTGTTATCAATTCGAGCCCTGCATTGTTGACCAACACATCCAGCGTCCCCGCAGCCGCTTTCAGGCGGTTGAGATCTTCGCGCTTGGTGATGTCACAGGTCAGGCCCGTCACGTTGCGCCCAAATGTTTCTGACCAGCTTTGTGCAACCTCGGCCACGTCGTCTTCGATCCCGGCTATGATCAGATCGGCACCGGCGGACAGGAAACCTCGTGCGACACCAGCCCCAAGGCCCATATTGCCCCCGGTGATCAGGACGCGCTGATCAGTGAAATCAGGCATGTGCAGCCTCCCGCTCCGAACGAGCATATTCCGTGCGAATGACCCTTTGCACATGGCGCCGCAATTCAAGAAAGGCTGGTGCATCGCGCAGCTCTTGCGCACGCTGTGTGCCGAGGGCCGCATCAATATCCATGTCTTCGAGAACCCGGGCAGGACGGGCGGAGAAGATGATCAGCCGATTGGCGATCAAGATGGCCTCTTCGACATCGTGAGTGACAAATATCGTTGTCTTGAAGGCGGTCTGGTTCAACTCCATAAGCTTGGTTTGCAGATGCTCGCGCGTCAATGCATCAAGGGCCCCAAAGGGTTCATCCATAAGAAGCACATCCGGATCTGCGGCCAGCGTGCGGGCGATGGCCACGCGCTGGCGCATGCCGCCCGAAACGCGGTTGGTGTAACTTTGCTCAAAGCCCTTCAGGCCAACTGTCTCAATAAGGTCCTGGGTGATGTCGGTGCGCTCAGCCTCGCTCAGAGACGGGCGATATTTTAAGCCCATGCGAATATTGCCTTCGACTGTGAGCCATGGGAAGGCGCTGTAGCTTTGAAAGACCATGCCGCGTCGCCTGTCGGGACCCGAGAGGTGCGCGCCGTCGAGGGTTATCGTTCCTTTTGTCGGCGTCTCAAGCCCACCGATCATGCGCATGAGCGTGGTCTTGCCGCAACCCGAGGGGCCGAGAAAAGTCACGATCTGCCGCTTGGCGATTTCCATCGAGATGGGCGTGACTGCCTGCACCTCGCGTCCTTCACTACGGAACGTCTTTGCTACCTGATCGAGGACAATATGTGTCATGACCGCTCCAGATAGCGAAAGCCACGTCGGTGGGCGTATCGAA
>JBGCFK010000366.1:0-4247 GCA_045106875.1 Paracoccaceae bacterium
GATTGGCGGCGCAGGAATGCCATGTCGAACGGCGCGTTATGGGCGACGATCACCGACTGTTCGGTGAACTGGTGGAAGCTCCTACAAACCGCCTCAAAGCCTGGCGCATCAGCCACCATCTGATCGCTGATGCGATGCACCTTTGTTGAGCCCGGCGGGATTGGACGGCCGGGGTTGACCAGCGTGTTATAGATTTCGCCCGGTATGACTTTGCCATTTACGATCCGCACAGCACCGATCTGCACAACGTCATCCGTGTCAGGGTCAAGCCCGGTCGTTTCGCTGTCAAAAACGACGAATGTGAGATCGCGCAGTGCGCAGTCTTTCAAATCTTCGGCCGGTTCCTTGTCCAGCAGGTCGAAATCATAGACGAGTGGTCGAGCCGCATCGGGGTCAAGCGGTTCCAGCATCAGTGTATAGCCAGCATCTTCACCGAACAGTCGTATGTGACCTTTGTAGACAGAGCCGGATTTACCCTTAAGGCTGATTTCGCTTCGCTGAACGCCCTCGTTGCGCAGTTTTCCAAGTGTTTTCTGGACAGAAGAGTCTTCCAGATAATCAAACACTGATCCGTTCAGGCGTGCGGGGCATTCGCGTTCCATCAGTTCCGCTGCTTGCCCGTCATAAAGCACGATCTTATGATCCGCGCGGGCAACAATTACGGCTACCGGAACGTCTGACAGAATTTGCAGCAGTTGAGCCCGCTGCGCTTCAAGACGGGCGGTTCGTTGCAGAACAGCCTCTTTCGCGTCGCCTGCTTCGGCCGTCAGGCGCTGATGGATTGCGGCTACCGCCGGGGCCAGATCGCCGAGGTACTTTGCCGCATCGGCTTCTATTGTGTCTGTGACATCTGCGTGCGCGCGTACGCGGGCTCCCGCGGCCAGTGCCTCTATGGGTTTGGAAACATTCTCGTCAAACAGCAGCCAGATCACTACGCTCAGCCCGATCAAGCCGAGCCCGGACACAATACTGGCGGTGACAAAAGCAGAAAACGCTGACGTGTCACCCAACTGACGGTAACCCAACACCAGACCTGTCGTGATGAGTGCGACCCCGCCCAGAGCCAGCAGGCAGAAAAACAGAAACACCCTGAGCCGCAGGCTGAGCCTGTGCATCTAAACCTCCTCGCAGGCGACCTTCAGCACCGGATCGTCTGCCTTTACCGGAATCCATTCCGCTCCGAGAACCTCACCATTCGCGCCGAATTCTATCCCGTCCACGATGTCGGCGCGCTGATTGAGACCGCAATCGAATAGCATCGGCACCTTTGCAGTGCGGGTCCACCGGCCATAAAAAACAAGGTCAACGATACGCTGGTCGGGCTGATCGGGATGTGTTCGGGCCGTGGCCTGATCGACCGCCACAAATCGCGTCACAAAGGAAACGGCATAGGTCCACGGACGATAGATTGCCGTTTCTTCAACGGTTTGCGCCACGGTCATACCCTGCGGCATCGCAGCAGTGGTGCGATCGAACCAACCGTACTCGCTTGAGATGGTGGCGATAAGCATGGCAAGACCCGCTGAGACCGGCATCAGCCACGAAGGTAGTCGACCTTTCAGCGCTCGGTTGACCGCCCAAAACAACAAGGCCATGGCGACACCGGCCAGAATTGTGCCGATCAGTTCGAATAACATTTGTTCCCTCCTCCCAGAGTAACTCTTGCCAGGCTAGCTTAGCACGCCGCGCCCCTGCATCAGTGCGGATTGCATGGTCTTTATGACCACAAAGGCGTCCCGCAGGTGACTTCGTTCGAAGTCCGACAACTTGTCTGGCGGCAGATAATTGTTCGGTGCTTCGCCTTCTTTGATCAGCCTCGCCTGATGCTCAAGGCGGGTCTGCGCCACGAGGTCATAGGCTTCGAGCAGGTCACGTCCACCGCTCTTGCTGGTGATTTTTGCGCTGAGCGCTGCTTGCAAACGTGCGCGTGTGTTGACCTCGGTCAACTGGCCCTGCAGAGTATACATCCGGCCTAGGTCAACGACAGGTACGACCCCGTTCAGTTTGGTATCGATGGTCTTGCGGTGATCGCCGTGGGAGTTCGTTGCAATCCCGCGCAGCAATCCCAGCGGCGTTTGATGGGTTAACGAATTGCTCGCCATGTGAGCGATGAATATCGAATTCTTTGAGGCTTTGCTCAGGGTGCTTTGTTGAAGACCGTGAAACAGTGAAGCGTCGCCGCCGATGGGCCTCAGATCGAACATCACAGAGGCCAGCATCTGTGCTTCTTTGCTCGGGCTTTTGATCCAGCCTTCAAAGTATTCCTTCCAAACGCCCAGCGGCTGACACCAGCGCGGATTGGTGGCCATCATGTCCCCCGGGCAGTACACATAGCCGCAGGTATTTAGGCCGTCGCAGACAAATTTTGCCAGACTTGCAAAATAGGCCATACCGTCTTCGGTTACGCCATCTTCGAGGATCAGGCAGTTGTCCTGATCCGAAACTCCGGTCTGCTCCTGCCGCCCTTGTGAGCCGCAGGCCAGCCACAGGTATCGGGCAGGGGCCGGGCCCAGTTCAGCTTCGGCCAAAGCAAGGAGGCGGCGCGTTACTACATCCGCCACATCGGTGATCATCCGTGTGACAATATCGTGCCGATTTCCTGAGGCCACGAGTTGCACCAGCAGTTCGGGGATGGAACCTGTGACCTTCGCGAGGTCATCCGCGGATTGCGCCCGCGCGGCTTCAGCGACTAACCCTGCGGCTGTGGTCGCCTGAAAACGAGTCAGATCCGTTTGCGTTACAATCCCTACCAGACGTCCGTTTTCGACAATCGGCAAGTGACCCAGGCGGTACTCCATCATCATATGAAGTACATCGGAACCTATGGCAGTAGGCGGCAATGCCTTGGGATCCGGTGTCATGATTTCCGCAATTGGCGTAGCTGGGGGTAACCCCTTGGCCAGCGCTTTGCCGACGAGATCCCGAAGCGTGACGATGCCCGAAAGGCTGCCATCCTGTGTGACGCACAAACAGGATATCCGCCGTTCCGTCATCTGATTTGCTGCCTCGATTGTGGTTGTTTCAGCAAGGCTGGTGAATGGGTCACGCACCATCAGCGATGCGACCGTGACTTGCGCCAGCGTCGTTTGCTGCGGGGTCGAACGATCTGTATCTTTGTTGGAACGGTCAAAAAATCGGTGGAATGGGGCCTGCTCCTGTCTCAGACGGTGAAACAGTGTTGCCGGCAGCCGGATCAGAAGTGTGTCGCGCGCGGCCTTGGCCGACGTCGCGGCCAGCCCGTCGGCAAGCAGCCCACGTTCGCCAAAGGAATTGCCGCGCTCCAGAATGGAAACGGGTGCATCTGCTGCGTCAGTCACGGAGACGAGCCCATTTTGAACGATGTACAGCCCCTCGAGAGATGAACCGTAAGAATAGATTTGCGCACCTTCCGCAACGCTCACCTTTTCGACAGCTTCGGCGATCTCCTGCAAAACCGCCTGCGGCAATTCGTTGTAGGGGTGTTGTTGGGACAAAAAGGTCAGCGCGTCTTCGTTCATCAGGTGATCCTTGATGGCAAGACCCTGCCCCGCATGGCGCGGGACAGGGCTATGTTCAGGCAAGGCCGACTGGGTATTTTTGCAGGCGGCCATTGCAGGTTCAGTGGTCTACCGCAGCACCAGCACCGGCTGGTGTACGAACGCTTTCCACAAGATCCTTGATCTCTTGCGGGGTTTCTTTGGTGACCGAAGATACACCGAAGGCTACCGCAAAGTTGATAAGAGCGCCAATCGCACCGATTGCAGTGGACTGGATGCCGAAGAGGCTGCCGTCGACCGTATCCGGGAAGGAGTTGGTTCCCGCGATGAAGAGCCATCCTTTGTGCAGGAAGATATAGACCAGCGTGAAGATCAGACCGGACAGCATACCCGCTACTGCGCCCACGTTGTTCACCTTCTTGGAGAAGATACCCATCATCAGTGCCGGGAAGATCGAAGCTGCCGCCAGACCAAAGGCTAGAGCCACCGTTTGCGCCGCGAAGCCGGGAGGATTGAGGCCGAGAAGCGTCGCAACACCGATGGCCACGGCCATGGCAATCCGCGCTGACATCAGCTCTGCTTTCTCCGACATGTTCGGTGTGAGCTGACCCTTGAGCAGGTCGTGGCTTACCGCCGAAGAGATCGCCAGCAAAAGACCAGCCGCCGTAGAAAGCGCTGCGGCGAGGCCACCTGCGGCCACTAGACCGATCACCCAACCGGGCAGGTTTGCGATCTCCGGGTTGGCGAGAACGAGGATGTCGCGGTTGAAGT
>JBGCFK010000367.1:0-8843 GCA_045106875.1 Paracoccaceae bacterium
GTGCACGGCATCGATCCCGCCCTGACCCTCTGCGGCGCGGGGTCCATGGAGCTGATCGGCATGCTGATCCGCGCGTTCTGCGGACCCGGAACCGAGGTCTTGGCGTCCAAGCACAGCTATGCGTTCTTCCGGACGGCGGCGCTGGCATGTGGCGCGGGCTACATTGCCGCTCACGAGGCAGACCGGACCGTCTCGGTGGACGCGCTACTGGCGGCTGTCACGCCCACCACTCGCGTGGTTTGTGTCGCAAATCCGGGAAATCCCACGGGATCGCGTATTCCGCGCCGGGAACTTCTGCGCTTGCGGGACAAGCTGCCAGACCATGTGTTGCTGCTGATCGACGAAGCTTACGGCGAGTTCGCCGACACACCATCCGAAGCCATGTGGGATCTGGTGGAGCGCGGTGACACCGTGGTCATGCGCACTTTTTCCAAAGCTTATGGTTTGGCAGGACTGCGAGTGGGTTGGGGGCTTTTCCCTTCCGATATTGGCATAGAGGTTCGCAAACTGCTGAATCCCAACAACATCTCCGGCCCCGCGCAAGCAGCGGCGACGGCCGCCATGAAAGACCAGACCCACATGCGAGCGACCGTCGCCGAGACCGCACGCCGTCGCACGGCATTCATCGCCAAGCTCCACGCCCGGGGCTTCGATGCAGAAGACAGCCATACCAACTTCATCCTGATCGATCTTGGCACGCCAGACGCGGCGAGCTCTGCGTCAGACGCGCTGCGGCAGGAGGGCATCATTCTGCGCGCAATGGGCGGCTATGGTCTGGGACACTGCCTGCGCGCCACCATCGGGGCGCAGAGCGACATGGCACTGGCGGCGGAGATACTCGGCAGATGGAGGCACGGATGACCCACCCGACCCGAGGCCGCGCCCGTTTTGGGGTTCTGGTCCCTTTCACCAACACCAATCTCGAACCCGATATGAACCTGCTGGCCCCGCTGGGCGTGTCCATGCACTTCGCGCGGCTGGGCGGCTACGACGTGGACGAGATCCCGGATGTAGACCAGATGGCCGGGCTGGGTGCCTCGGATATCTCGGAAGAGCTGCGGCTCCTGTCCGGCGCACGCCCGGATGTGGTGCTTTATGGCTGCACCTCGGCCACGCTGTCGCACGGTCCCGCCTTTGACCGGGATCTGGCGGCGACCATCCACAAGCGCATGGGGGCCGAAACGGTGACGGCTGCGGGTGCTCTGGTGCATGCCTTGCGCGCGTGCGGCGCCAGCAGGATCGCCTTCGCCTCGCCCTATGTCGCATCCCTGAACGACGCCGCGATCGCGTTTCTGGCAGCAGAGGGCTTCAAGACTGTTGCGCGGGCCGATTATCCGGTGGCGTTGGGCAACTATGGCCAGGGGGAGTTGACGCCCGCCGAGGTAACTGCGCATGCGCTGAAGGCTGACCATCCGGATGCGGAGGCTCTGGTCCTGTCCTGTACCGACATGCGCAGCGTCGAGGCGACATCCGAACTGGAAGAGCTGACGGGCAAACCTATCATCTGTTCGAACCGGGCTATAGTCGATCTGGCCTGCAAGAAGATCGGCCTGTAGCGTATCGGGAAGCGCCTGCGCCATCGGGTATCGGTGCTTGCGTGCCAACGCAGGGAAAGGCAGCGAACAACCAGCTCAGGATCTTCCGAACAATTCAGCCAGACCGTGACCGCCAAGACAGCCGGAGCGTCCTAAAGAAAGCCTTAACTCTTTGACAGGACCCAAGCGGGTATGGCCTAACCATCGGACCCGAGAGGAGAAACCTTGGCCGACAAAGATCCCAAAGACGTGCTGCGCACTGTGGATGACGAGGCACGAAGACTGGCCGGAGACCTGATCCGGCAATCACGCCATGGCGCGCTGGCCGTGTTGGAGCCCGTCACGGGCGTGCCCCTGTCCAGCCGGGTTTCTGTGGCAACTGCGCAGAACGGCGATCCGGTGTTTCTGATCAGCCAGCTCTCCGCGCATTTCGGCGCGCTTGAGGCCGATCCACGTGCGTCCCTGATGCTGGGAGATCCGGGCCGCGGTGACCCTCTGGCCCATCCTCGGATCACCGTGACCGGGCAGGCGCGCAAGACGACTGGCGACGAGCGGACGGCGATGCGCGCCCGGTTCCTTGCCCGCCATCCCAAGGCCGCACTGTATGCTGATTTCGGCGACTTCGCGTTCTGGCGGCTGGAACTGGAACGCGCCTCATTGAACGGGGGCTTTGGCAAGGCTTACGAGTTGGGCGCCGCTGACATCACCTGCGCCGCGATCCAGGATCTGGAGGCCATGGAGGCCGAAGCCGTGGCGCATATGAACGAGGATCACCTGGACGCAATCCAGCTTTATGCCCAAACAGGCGGTGGGTCGGGCGACGGCTGGACGCTGGCGACA
Organism: Paracoccaceae bacterium; assembly: GCA_045106875.1. Lineage (GTDB taxonomy): Bacteria > Pseudomonadota > Alphaproteobacteria > Rhodobacterales > Rhodobacteraceae > Thermohalobaculum. The sequence goes on from JBGCFK010000367.1 coordinate 2,376, forward strand.
CTGGACCCGGCAGGCATGGAAATGACCCGCGGCGATGATGTCGCGCGGCTCTGGTTCGATCCCCCCCTGAAATCCGCCGAGGAGCTTCGCCCCCGGCTTGTGGCATTGGCCAAGCGCGCCCGCCAGACCTGACCAAAGGACCTAAAGATGTTCGGATGCTTCTTCCCGCGACCGCAATTGTTTCTGCTGTGCGCGGTGCTTTGGTCCTTCTTTTGTATAGGGATCTGGTACGGCATAGCTGCGGAATGGGGTGACCCGACCGGGCTTTATGAAATCGTTGGCGTCGAGTCGCGCACGATATGGATCTACATCTTCTCAATGGCCTGTTATGCGATCTTCGCCGTCGCATGGATGCGGATGTTCCCGCACAAATGGGCCAAGTGGTCGGTCGCAGGTTCGGCCCTGATTATCTTTGTCACGTGGTTCCAAGTACAGTTGAACGTGATGATCAACGAGTGGTTCGGAACGTTTTATGACGTGATCCAGAAAGCTCTGGGCGAGCCTGGTGCCGTTACGCCCGAGGAGTACTACGGGCAACTCGCGACCTTTCTCTACATCGCCATGGTCTTCATCTTCACAGCAGTTCTGAACGCCTTCTTCACCTCCCACTATGTGTTCCGTTGGCGTACGGCCATGAATGACCGCTACATCGACCTGTGGAAGAAAGTGCGCCATATCGAGGGCGCATCTCAACGTGTACAGGAAGACACGATGCGGTTCGCCAACATTATGGAGAGCCTCGGTACGCGGTTTATCGACGCCATCATGACCCTGATCGCCTTCCTCCCGATCCTGTGGGGGCTTTCAGTGCACATCAAGGAAATCCCGTTCTTTGGAGAGGTCGCCTATGCACTCGTTTGGGTGGCCATCATCTGGTCGGTTTTCGGCACCGGCATTCTGGCGCTGGCGGGGATCAAGCTGCCTGGGCTGGAGTTTCGCAACCAACGTGTAGAAGCAGCGTTCCGCAAGGAACTGGTGATGGGCGAAGATCGGGAGGATCGTGCGCAGCCCATCACGTTGGGTGAGCTGTTTGCCAATGTCCGCACCAACTACTTCCGACTGTATCTGAACTATCTCTACTTTAATGTCGTGAGGTACGGATATCTGCAAGCTGGCGTGATGGTGCCTTACCTCGCGCTTGGTCCGACCATCATTGCGGGCGGGATCACTCTGGGGATCATGCAGCAAACCGTGCGGGCATTCGGGCAGGTCGAGAACTCGTTCCAGTTTCTGGTGAATTCGTGGACCACCATTGTCGAGCTGATGTCGATCTACAAGCGCCTGCAAGCCTTCGAGCGGGCCATCGACGGTGACGAGCAATCGGCCATCGAGTTCGAGGCACCGACCGCTCCGACCTGAGGCTGAACGGGAGCGCCCGTGGCCGGGCGCTCTTGGGCACTCAGAAGATGAAGTCATCCGCGGTGATGCTGCTCTGATCCAGCAGTGTGCCTGCATCAAACCGGACAATGAAATCGGCCTCGTCACCCGAGCCTGCAAAGACTTCGACCCAATTCACCGAGCCGTCCCGTCGCAGCAGGTTCGACGTCGCGATGTCTGTATTGAAGCTGCTCAGCCCAAACGCGGTCAGGTCAATCTGATCCCGACCCGGCTCGAACCCTCGGATGATGTCACGCACGCCGTCATCCTGCATGACGAACAGATCCGCGCCGGATGTCGCACGCAGGTCCGAGAAGCCAAAGCTGTCTGTCAGGACGTTGATCAGCGGCACACGTTCGATCGGCACGTCCGAGAAGATGAAGTTGTCCGCGTCCAGCCGGTCTGCATCCAACGTGCCACCATCGAACCGCAGGCCCATCTCGACCTCGCCGAAGAAGTCCGCGATGTTCACCCAGTTTACGCTGCCATTCGAGCGCGTCTGGTTCGTGATCGTCAGATCGGCAAGGCTTTCAGCGAACGCGGAGACATCAATCATATCGTTATCCGGATCAAAGCCCCGGATCAGGTCACGCTCGCCATCATCCAGCATCACGAAGGTGTCGCGCGTGTCTGCCCCTGCAAGATCCGTGAAGCCAGGCAGATCCTGCAACGTCTGATCGCGCTGGATCGGCACGTCCGAGAAGATGAAGTCACGGGCCGAGAGGGCGGCGGCGTCCAGTGGGGTGCCGTCGCCAAAGCGGATCCCGACCTCGATCTCGCCGCGGAAATCCGCGATGTTGACCCAGTTCACCGATCCGTCGCCGCGGGTCTGGTTGGATATGGTCAGATCGCCAAAATTCTCGGCAAAGGCGGACACGTCGATCTGGTCCAGACCGAACTGGAAGGCCCGGATCAGGTCACGCACACCATCGTCCAGAAGCCCGTAAACCTCGGACCCCGCCACGCCGCGAAAATCGTCGAATCCGGTGGTGCCTTGCTGCTGCAAACCCGCCGTGCGTGCGGTCGGTGGCAGAAAGACGAAGTCACCCGGCGTAAAGGCACCCGCGTCCAGCGGAGTGCCATCGCCAAAGCGCACACCGATTTCCAGATCTCCGGCCCGGTCAAAGATGTTCACCCAGTTCACCGATCCGTCCGAACGGGTCTGGTTCTCGATGGTCAGATCGTTCAGGTTCTCCGCCCCGAATTCAGAGACATCAATCCGGTCGAGCCCGAACTCGAAGTTGCGGATCAGGTCGCGTTGCCCGTCATCCTGCATCAAGAAGATATCAGGGTCGTTCACGATCCCGCGCAGATCGTCGAAGAACGCGCCGTCAAAGACGAAGAAGTCTGACTGGTCGGGATCGAAGATCTCGTCAAACTGCGTGATCTCGATTTCATACGCACCTGCAGGCCCACTGACCGCGAAATAGGTGGGCCCACTGCCACCCAGAAACGAAAAGGTCTTCTCAAGCGTCGATCCGACTGTGCTGGCCGAGAACACCTCGGACGCACTCGAGCCATTCACTTCGTCGAAGAACTGGGCAAATTCTGTTTCGATCACCTGAACCGAGACGCCCTCGAAACCAGTGCCGTCGGTCTTGGTGATACGCAGACCTAAAGCCCCCAGCGCGACCAGATCATATACGAACACGTCCACGTCGTTGATCGAGTCCAGGACCCCGGTAAGGATCACGTTCTCGGTGAGTGCTGTGGCCCCCTCGCGGCTATCCGAATGATCGTCCGGCAGATCAGCGGTCAGGCTGTCGAAGCTGAGCGCATAGCCGCCCAGGCCGTCCGCGCTATCCAGCGCCCCGGATGATACCGCAACCGAATGGAAGCCACTCACCTGAGCAATCCCGGACAGCACAAGCGGCCCGTCCTCGACAGCAGCGAACACGGTCCGAGCCTGTTCGGAGTCGATCACGTCCGCCCGCACTGCGCTCAGAGGCGCGGTCACCGTACTGTCGGGCGCAAGCGTCAGCCGGTACCTGTCACCAGCAAATGCAAAGAACGAGAAGAAGTCGACATCCGGCGCGCCAAGGTCCTGGATAATGCCGCCTTGCTGCGTGCCCAATGCAATCGTCGTTGCCGCGCCTGCGTTGTCGCCGTGGTCGTCGCTCCCCAGATCGGCCAGAGCCAGCGTCGGACCCACGGCCGTATTGTTTGACCGGTCCTCCTCCCGGACCTCGAGACCGGGGTCGATCAGCACAGATGTCGTCGCGAAGCCACCATCCAGCCGCGCATCAAGCGGGATCTCCAGCGACAGCTGAACGCGGATCTCCGCGCCCGCTGCAAGCCCGTCGACGGATGTGGCAGCAGGAGAAAGTGAGCTTGACGGAGAGGTCTCCACATCGAAGAGAACCTCGAACTCTCTGGTCGCGGCAATGCCCTCGTTTCTGACCAGAACACTCAGCACTACGGTTTCGCCCAGCGCGATGGGCCTGTCATCTGTCGAGGTGCCATCGGCGCGGAGCACTTCAATGGGACCCGCAATCGCCAGATCGGGAAAGCCGAAAACGAAACTGTCGGTGAACACGACATTGTTCGTCTCGTCCGCCTCATCAATCAGGTTGTCCTGATCCACGACCACGCCGATCCTGTACGTTCCGGGCGCAACGTCATCGGTCGGGAACACGATCGAGGTGGAGACTTCTGTTCCCGCCTGAGGTCCCAACGCAATCGGGCCCTCGCTCTCAAGCACGAAATCGCTCGCATCAATCACCTCGTCCGTGGACAGGACAATCGAGAAACCCACGTTCTGCGCCGCTGTCATGCCGAGGTTGCTGATCCCGAAGGTCAGAAAGCCGGGAAGCTGAAGGCCAGGGTCGGGTGGCACCAGCAATTCTGCCGACACAGCGAGGTCCACCCCGTCCGGGACTGCGTTGCCAAGTGTCAGAGTGTATTGGCCCAATGGCGATCCGGCCACTGTGTCCAGCTCGTGCACTTCGAAGAAATATGTGCCGCTTGTCGGTGCAATGAAGGGCACCGGCGGGAAGCTCGCTTCGGAAACACCTGTGACCGCGTCCAGTTCCGTGCCGTTCGCATCGCGTATCGTGATGGTGGCGAATTCGGTCAGCCCGGGCGCATCGGCGAGATCCAGCGAGTAAGAGATTTCCTGCCCCGACAGCAGGTCAATGCTGAACACATCGACATCGCTTGTCGTCTCGAGAACGCCAGATATCGCGCCAAGACCAGACAATGCCCGCGCATCAGCAAGACTATTTCCAAAGTCGTCCACAATACCACCCCGCAGCAAACCTGATCTTCGAAAGGCCATAGCAACATCGCGCTGTCAACAGGGCGGGGTTCAGGCTTCCAGAGTTGGGACAGATATTCACCATTGTCATCAACCAGTCCAACCCCACCCGGATTACCATGTATGCAATCGTCTCCGCCTGGACCCGGAAACTGGTCCATGCCCAAACCGCCAAAGAACGAATCGTCCTGAAATCCGGCCAGGAAAGGTGTGATATGGCTGACCCTGATGCATCGAATGTGCTTGAGTGATCAGTGGCCCTGCAGAGCCTTCGATGTTGGTCCCGATTGTGTCCACTGCGACCTGGACAGATGTGCCATCCGCCCAATGTCGAGATCCGTCGGGTGCGCGGCGGCCCAGACGATGGCGGACAGCACCCGGCCCTGCCATTTCGGAACCTCCGCCGGAGCCTCGTTCTGCAACAAAAAAGGCCACCGTTGCCGCGGACGTGGTAGACGCCCTCGCCAGTCACGTTCGGGAAATTCCTCTGCCAGACATCGGTCAGCGGGCAGTTGAGCCAGAAGTTTTTTCAGGGGGCGTCCTCGGCCCGGCTGATCTCGATCTTGCCGGAAAAGACGGTCTGGCCATTGGCTTGGTTGATCTGATCGAAGCCAGTGCCTGCGGCGTAGCCGGTATCGCGATCCGACGCGGCCTCGCCCGGTCAGCCGTTCCGTGATGACAGACAGGCGTCTTTGACGTGATCTCCCAGCGTGAAATCCACACGCATCATGGGGATTGCCTCGGAGGTGACTGGATCCGCAGACCTCTTCGAAATCCGTATCATCGATGCAGATGTTGTAAAGTTTCGGGGCGTCTTCAGCTAGCGCGTTTTCGGACCTGACTGGACCGGTCAGTTCGCGAATGGCCCGAGAGCGCGAAGCGCGGCAGGGTATTCGTGATTAAATTTGTTCCGAAAACGCTCTAGTCTGGGTCGTCGCCCAACACGCAGGTCACAGTCCCGACCAGCAAGGCCGATCGCGGCAGATCCAGAAAGCGGGTCTCATCGTTCACCAGCCTCATGTTAGCCAGTTGTACCCGCACATCCAGAAGACCCGAGGCCATGTCGCGAAGATGCGCGTAACCAATGCTGGCAACCCCGTCCCATGGCGCATGGCCGGGCAGATAGGCCCTCGCAGGTGCCTCCAGTTCTTCGGCCCCGCGTGCGATGTGCTGGTCGTACCACGCATAGTTCAGCAGGGGTCGAAGCCCCTGCACGAAGGGCCGGTGCCGGTCCAGCCAATAATCTATCATGCCGGTGCGCCCGATCTCGGACCGCGCGCGCAGGCAGAACAGCGTAACCGTCGCCTCACGCGCGAAATGCGTGCCGAGATAGGCCCGCGTCGTGATCATGGGGATTGCTTCTGCGTGTTGCACCCATGGAGCTGCGTCCTCAGCGAGGGAGCGCGCGGTGGTCCCCTCCAGGAAGCAACGCGCGCTGTCGGCGTCCGCAAACTCCAGAACCTCGATCATGTCCCATTGTTCCGAAGCGTCACGCGCGCGTGCCGGAATCGGCAAGCCATGCAGGATCGCGCCAGTTACTGCCACAGGCCAGCTTCGGCTCACCCGAAGCAATGCGAACACCACATTCCAACGGTTCAGCCGAGGCACCTGTGCATAGCGCCGCGCGCCCAGATCATCCCAGCGCCCCGCAACCAGTTTCGCACGCGCGGGCGCCCAGTCATCGGTCATCTCGGCACGGCTTCTGTCCTCGGACAATCGATGACAGAGCAAAACCGCAACCCCCGTGACCTCAGGCTCATCCGGCGTCCGGGACGGACCCTGATACGGACGTTTGGCCTGCGACACATAGGAGTACAGGATCGCAAGGATCAGTC
>JBGCFK010000368.1:0-5878 GCA_045106875.1 Paracoccaceae bacterium
AAAAGAAAGCACCCCGCGGCGAGGCGGAGTGCTGCCGGACAGAGCATCCCTGGAGTCAGGAATACAGGGGAACCAAACCAGTCGTCAAAATGGCGCGCAGGTCGTTCAAATATTACGACTGACCGCGCGCGCCATCGAGCCTCAAGTTTCCGGATAGATCGGGAACGCGTCGCAGAGCGTTTTGACCTTGGCCTTCACGGTTTCTTCCACGGCGACGTTGCCGTCCTCGCCATTTGCCGCAAGGCCATCCAGAACTTCCGTGATCAGTGTGCCCACCTGTGTGAACTCGGCGGCGCCGAAGCCCCGGGTCGTACCCGCAGGTGATCCGAGGCGGATGCCCGAGGTCACCATGGCCTTCTCCGGATCATTCGGGATACCGTTCTTGTTGCAAGTGATGTGCGCGCGCCCCAATGCGGCCTCGGCCGCCTTGCCAGTCACGCCCTTTGGGCGCAGGTCAACCAGCACCACATGCGTGTCGGTTCCGCCGGTAATGCAGGCCAGCCCGCCCTTGATCAGCGATGCGGCCAGTGCTTGAGCGTTCTCGATCACCTGTGCCGAATAGGATCGGAACTCGGGACGCAGTGCCTCGCCGAAAGCTACGGCCTTGGCGGCAATCACGTGCATCAGCGGACCGCCCTGAAGTGCCGGGAAAACTGCCGAGTTGAACTTCTTGGCAAGCGCCTCGTCATTCGTCAGGATCATGCCGCCACGCGGGCCGCGCAGCGTCTTGTGCGTCGTGGTCGTTGCCACGTGGCAGTGATCCAGCGGGTTCGGATGTGCACCGCCTGCCACAAGACCGGCGAAGTGAGCCATGTCGACATGGAACCAGGCGCCGACCGAGTCCGCAATCTCCCGGAACTTGGCGAAGTCGATCTGGCGCGGGATTGCCGAGCCGCCTGCGATCAGCAGCTTGGGCTTGTGCTCCTTGGCCAACTTCGCGACCTGATCATAGTCGATCAGGTTGGTGTCCGTGGTCACGCCGTACTGCACTGCATTGAACCATTTGCCTGACTGGTTGACCTTTGCGCCGTGCGTCAGGTGGCCGCCCGACGCGAGGTCCATGCCCATGATCGTATCACCAGGCTGCAGCAGCGCCTGATTCACAGCCTGGTTTGCCTGAGCGCCGGAGTGCGGCTGCACGTTTGCAAAATCACAGTTGAACAGCTTGCACGCGCGCTCGATGGCCAGAGCCTCGGCAACGTCAACATGCTGACATCCGCCATAGTACCGCCGGCCCGGATAGCCCTCGGCGTATTTGTTCGTCATCACGGAGCCCTGCGCCTCCATGACGGCGCGGCTTACGATGTTCTCGGACGCGATCAGTTCGATCTCATCCTGCTGGCGCACCAGTTCGTCCGTGATCGAGGCAAAAAGCTCGGCGTCGCGGCTGGACAGCGCCTCTGTGAAGAATCCGGCGTCGCGTGTCATGGCATCCATGGCAGGTCTCCCTTGTCTTGTCGGGGCTTTGCTCCCGAATCTTGGAAAAATATTCCATCGGCATGTAGGGCGAAGAGATGCGACGGTCCAGCAAAACTGTGATCCCGCTCCGGGAATACGCCGAATTGCGCATCAGAACAGCAGGGCGAATTGTGTCTGGCTTTGCGGCAGGTTAACATCGGCCTCGTCGAGGCGTTATGGGGATGTGGCTGCCATGCAGAAAATAAGCGTTATAGGCAGCCGAGCGCCGGTTGCGCAGGCTTCCGTTCAGATCCTGCGGGAGAGGTTTGGCCACGCGCCGCCTGAAGAGGCTGACGTTATCGTGGCCCTTGGTGGCGACGGTTTCATGCTGCAGACGCTGCACGCGTTCATGGATTTGGGAAAGCCGGTATATGGGATGAACCGGGGCTCGGTCGGCTTTCTCATGAATGACTACGAGGAAGAAGATCTGCCGGAGAAGCTGCAAGCCGCCGGGAAGGCCACGATAAATCCGCTGCGCATGGTGGCTCATGACGCCATGGAACGGCGCCACGAGGGTCTGGCGATCAACGAGGTTGCGCTCTTTCGACAGACCCACCAGGCGGCCAAGATCCAGATCACGATTGACGGCGAAGTACTGATGCAAGAGTTGATCTGCGATGGTATCATGGCCGCGACCCCGGCGGGTTCCACTGCTTACAACTTGTCCGCCAATGGGCCTATTTTGCCCATTCGGTCCCGTTTGATGGCGCTGACACCGATCTCGGCCTTCCGCCCCCGGCGCTGGCGCGGCGCGCTGCTGCCATGGGAGACGCATCTGGAGTTCCAGATCCTCGAACAGCAAAAGCGCCCGATCTCCGCCACTGCCGATCATCTTGAGGTGCGCGATGTCCAGCGCGTCGAGATCGAAGCTGCGTCGGATATCGAGCTTGCTCTCCTGTACAATCCGGGCCACGGACTGGAAGAACGCCTGCTGCGCGAACAGTTCACTGTATGAATCAGAGGTCCCCTGATTGATCTGTCAATTCCATCCACGGCTGGGTGAGAGATCATTGCTGAATCTGGACTCCAAGTCGCTTTAGAGAGCAGACGCAACTATTACGACATCGGACCTTTCAAAGTCAGCGTCCCGATTGATGGCGCTGACCTGAGAACCTAAGCTGGCATCGACTGGCATGTCATCAAGGACAACCTTACCGTCAAGCTATGCGCGGATCAGCCGTCCGAGTCTGCTTCAACGGGGACGCATCGCGGTTTCTCTGCGACGTACCGATGGGGCCTGCAGAAGCATTGTCCAACTGGAAATGGGCGACAGCACCGCAACGAAGCTGAGAGGGGTCTCGGAAGCGTTTGCTGTCGCCAATATCGTAATTCTTCGTGTGAGCATGGGCGCGGTTGGGCTGTTTTGCGGTATGGGGTTCGCAGTTATCGCGGCTGTCTTTATGGGACTTGCCTTGATCGTGTCGACCATGTTCCTTGCCGTACGCGTGCTTGCGTTCGCCCTCGTTGCGCTTGTCCATGCTATCGTCGTGATGTTGAAAGGCCTAGTCTCAGGAGAGCTTCTGATCCTGTTGGACGACGAGAACCTCGCACGGGTGCAGGAGGAAGCATCAGTCCGCCTGATCGCGCCTGCGTCTGCATCTGTTTTCGCAATGCCGGTTGACGTGCCCCACCGCAAGAGCGACCTATATCCGTGTGATTCAGACACGTGATGACGTCAGGACCGGCAAGCCATGACTGTACGCGAGCAGGCGCAATACTGGGGGATCGGTTCGGCGATTGTCGTGCTGACGATGTGGCTGCTTGCAGATGCATTGCTACCCTTCGTGCTGGGCGCAGCAATCGCGTACCTGACTGATCCGCTTGCGGACTGGCTCGAGAGCCATGGGCTCAGCCGACTTCTGGCGACGATTCTGATCACTGTCGTCTCGATCGGTACCGTGGTCTTGGCGTTTCTTCTGGTACTTCCGCTGTTGATCGACCAGGTCCGCCAGCTTGTGGAAGCAGCGCCCGGCTATGTCGACGAGACACGTCATCTGGCCGCGCGCTACATGCCCGAAATCGATGCCGAGGGCAGCTTTCTCAACAAGGCTTTGGCCAATCTGCGGGAGAATGCCGAAAGTTGGAGCGTCGGTCTGCTGAAACAGGCTTGGTCCGGCGGGCTGGCCCTGGTTAATTTTCTGGCGTTGGTGTTGGTCACGCCTGTCGTCGCCTTCTATCTTCTGATGGACTGGGACCGCATGATCGAGGGCGTCGACGACTATCTGCCGCGTGAGCACCGGGCCGAGATCCACCATATTGCGGGTGAGCTGGACCGTGTTCTTTCCGGTTTTGTGCGCGGGCAAATGACTGTCTGTCTTGTGCTTGGTATCTTTTACGCGATCTGCCTTCTGACGATGGGTCTCAATTTCGGGTTGTTGATCGGTGTCTTCGCAGGGCTCATCAGCTTTATTCCGTTTGTCGGGTCCATTCTGGGTGGGCTCCTGTCCATCGGTGTCGCGATTGCGCAGTTCTGGGATGACCCGATCTGGATTCTGGCCGTCGCCATCGTGTTTGCGATCGGGCAGGCGGTGGAGGGAAATTTCCTGACGCCCAAACTGGTCGGTGACAAGGTGGGCCTGCATCCGGTGTGGCTTATGTTTGCACTTTCCGCGTTTGGTGTGTTGTTCGGCTTTGTCGGACTGCTCGTTGCCGTGCCTGCTGCTGCCGCCATCGGTGTGGTCGGTCGTTATTCGATCGAACAGTATAAACGTGGTCGCCTCTACCAGGGGTCCGAAGAGTGGCGGCAGGCGTTGGAGGCTGAGGGCGAATCCAAAGACCGGGATGCATGAGCAAATCCGGGCCTGAACAGCTTACCCTGCCTCTGGCGCATCGCCCGCATCAGGGACGAGAGAGCTTTCTCGTCTCGGACTCGAACCGTGCGGCCTGGGCTGCGACGACCTCTGCAGAAGCGCCAAGGCGGTTGGTGATGAGTGGGCCGGAGGGCGCGGGCAAGACGCATCTCGCATCGATCTGGGGCGAGAAAAACAATGCGCTCAGAATTGATGCGACAGAAATGACCGAACAGCGTCAGGCTCATCTGATGGCTGCCCCTGGCGTGGTGATTGAGGGCGTGGACCAGCTTGTGGATTTGCCCGGACCTGCCGCGCGGCAGGTTGAGACGCTGTTGTTCCACTTGTGCAACCTTGCGACCGCGGAGGATTCGGGACTGCTTATGACTGGACGCAAGGCTCCCGGTCGTTGGCAGATCGGGCTCCCGGATCTCGCCTCGCGCCTCAGCGCGTTGCCACATGTTTCAATCGGATCGCCCGATGACATTTTGTTGTCATCCATTCTTCATAAGCTGTTGACAGACAGGCAGCTCGTTGCCGGCGAAGATGTGATACTCTACCTCATCAGGCGTATGGAGCGGTCCTTCACCGCGGCCGAGCAGGTGGTAGATGAACTTGATCGCCTCGCACTGGCGCGTCGCCGACCGATCACACGGCATCTAGCGCGGGAGTTGTTCTCGGACGCGGATCCCGATGAAGAAAAGGGAGAGCCCTGAGATGCGAGCGGATTTCCTGAATACTGTCGTAACTTTGCCCATGACTGATGTGGCTGACACCACGGATGCGGACAGCCCGGACCGGTTCTTCAATCGTGAGCTGTCCTGGCTGGCCTTCAACAAGCGGGTGTTGGAAGAGGCTGACAACATCCGCCATCCGCTGTTTGAACGCGTTAAGTTCCTTTCGATTTCCGGCTCGAACCTTGACGAGTTCTACAATGTCCGTGTGGCTGGATTGCGCGCCCAGATGCGGGCAGGTGTAGAGCGGCGTTCGCTGGATGGACGCACTGCTGCCCAGCAACTGGAACAGATTGACGCTGAGTGCACCGATTTGCAGCACCTGCAGCAGCAGATCTGGAATCGTTTGCGCCGGTTGCTCGAAGCAGAGGGCGTCTTCGTGGTCGGGCAGGGCGACCTCACATCCGATGATCGTGCCGCGCTGGACGAGACCTTTGCCGGTCAGATCTTTCCGGTGCTTACGCCTTTAGCTTTGGACCCGGCGCATCCATTCCCGTTCATCCCGAACAAGGGCTTGGCATTGGTGCTGCAAATGGAGCGGATGCAGGACGGTGAGATGCTGAACGCCCTGTTGATGATGCCGCCGCAGCTCGACCGTTTTCTCAGGCTCGCCAACGGACCCGAAGGCGAAATTAGATATCTGCCATTGGAAGACCTTCTGCAGCTATCGCTTGACCAGCTGTTCCCCGGATACCGTGCGATTGGTCGGTGTCTTTTCCGTGTCTTGCGGGATTCTGACATCGAGATCGAGGAAGAGGCCGAAGATCTGGTGCGAGAGTTTGAAACGGCGCTCAAGCGTCGTCGCAAGGGCCGCGCGATCCGGCTGAAAGTCAATGTTGACGCACCCGATGTGCTGAAACAGCTGATTGCGGTGCAGCTGGAGGTCGAAGCCAACGA
>JBGCFK010000369.1:0-2653 GCA_045106875.1 Paracoccaceae bacterium
TGCAGGACAAGGGTATCGGAACGGCTCTTTTGGAAGACGCAAAGGCTGAATGCGATTGCCTTGCCCTTTGGAGCTACGAAGCCAACGGGGTTGCCGCGCATTTTTACTTGCAGCGCGGGTTCGTCGAGGTTGAACGCACGGATGGCCGAAACAACGAAGCTCAACTACCTGACATCCGATTTCAGTGGAAACGAAAAAAAGTTGAGTGGACCCGAAAAAAACGCGATGGCTAAGGGTCCGGTGCTCATAGAAATGGAAACGGGTGCGCCTGAAGTTTCCGTCGCGGATGCACCGCCCGTACCCGAGACGGCGTCGCCTTTGGCCGAGGGCGAGGCGATGCGGTCCGCAGCACGACTGGCAGCGCGAAAGCCATCGCGGTTGTTGCGCTGGTTGCTGGGTCTCGGGGCGACGTTGATCGGAGCGGTTGTGTCAATCGCCGCCTGGGATTTTGTGACCGGACTGGTGGCGCGCAATCCGGTGCTTGGCTGGGGCATTGCGTGGCTGTTTGCAGCCTTTCTCGCGGTGCTTCTGGTGATCTGTTTGCGCGAGTTGGCCGCTCTTGGTCGATTGTCACGCGTGGATGGGCTGCGTCAACGGGCGGATACAGCACTGGCGGAAAACGACCTTGCCAAGGCGCGGGCGGTCGCTGATCAACTGGTCGGGCTCTACAGGCGCCGTGAGGACATGCGCTGGGCGCGCGAGCGATTGGCAGAAGTCCGCGGAGATCAGCTTGATGCGGCGGGTCTTTTGAGCGTGACAGAGGCGAAACTGCTCAAGCCGCTGGATGATCTTGCGGCGAAAGAAGTGGAAGCCGCCGCACGGCAGGTCGCTGCTGTAACTGCGCTGGTCCCCCTTGCGCTTGCCGATGTTGTTGCGGCTCTTACCGCAAATATCCGGATGATCCGACGCATCGCCGAAGTCTATGGCGGGCGCTCAGGTACCATTGGCAGCTGGCGCCTGACGCGCGCAGTTTTTAGCCACATGGTGGCGACCGGTGCTGTGGCCGTGGGTGACGATATGTTGGAACCCGTCCTCGGCGGCTCTATCCTTGGCAAGTTGTCGCGGCGCTTCGGGGAAGGTCTGGTCAACGGAGCCTTGACCGCTCGTGTGGGCGTTGCCGCGATGGAAGTCTGCCGCCCGTTGGCGTTCAGTGAGTCACAAAAGCCGCGTGCCCGTGATCTCGTCCGGCGCGCTTTGGCGGGCTTTGTCTCGCGCGCTTAATGGCTCTTTGTGTGCCGCTGTGCCGGTCCGATGCGCCACACTCTCCTGAAATATCCGGATCAGGGAAAAGAGCGTGACGTCTGGGTCTTGTCGCGCATCTACTTGGCGCTTATAAGGCCGCTCATGACTGGCTTTGTCGCAATCATCATACGAATTATATCCCCGGCGCTCTGAAAGAGATGAGACGCCGGGACAAGGTGTTTGAACGCTTCGCACCGACCGAGTTTTCCCAATTGACGACTATCCAAGAGGATGCCTGAAATGTGCGCCGACACACCTGAAACCGTTGTTGCCCCCGACTATAAATCGACCCTCAATCTGCCCCGGACCGACTTTCCAATGCGCGCAGGCCTGCCCAAACGCGAGCCCGAGTGGCTTGCCCGTTGGGACCGGATTGGCGTCTACGACCGGTTGCGCGAAAAGCAGGGACGGCAGCCTTACACGCTGCATGACGGGCCGCCCTATGCGAACGGGCACCTGCACATCGGTCATGCGTTGAACAAGACGATCAAGGACATGATCGTCCGCATCCACCAAATGATAGGATACGACAGTCGTTATATCCCGGGTTGGGATTGTCACGGTCTGCCCATCGAATGGAAGATCGAGGAGCAATACCGCCAGAAAGGCAAGAACAAGGACGAGGTTCCAATCAACGATTTCCGTGCTGAATGCCGGAAGTTTGCAGCGGGCTGGGTGGACATCCAGCGCGATGAGTTCAAGCGTCTTGGGATCACCGGGAATTGGGCCGACCCCTACCTGACGATGGATTTCCACGCCGAGCGGGTGATCGCCGAGGAGTTCATGAAATTCGTCATGAACGGCACTCTTTATCAAGGGTCGAAACCCGTAATGTGGTCGCCTGTCGAACAGACAGCGCTTGCCGAAGCCGAAGTTGAGTATCACGACAAGGAAAGCTTCACGATCTGGGTGAAGTTCCGTGCTGTAACGCGGAAACCGAGCGACGATGCTGCCGCTTCGGAAGCGGCCGTGCTTGACGGTGCTTATGTCGTGATCTGGACGACGACGCCCTGGACGATGCCGTCCAATAAGGCGGTCGTCTTCGGTAAGGATATTTCTTACGGGCTTTATGAAATCACCGGCCGACCCGAGGAAAGCTGGGTTAAGATCGGTGACCGTTACATCCTCGCGGACAAGCAGGCCGAAGAGGTTCTGAACAAAGCCCGTTTGGATGACACCATGTGGCGGCGCCTCCAAGATGTTGACTGTAGTCAGATTGCCAACGTCGCACATCCTCTGCGGGGTGCCGAGGGCGGCAACGGAGAATGGGACGACCTGCGCGACTTCCGCGCGGCTGACTTCGTCAGCGACGAAGAGGGGACCGGTTTCGTACACTGTGCGCCTTCGCACGGCATGGAGGAGTTCGAGCTCTATCGTGATCTTGGCATGCTGCAGCAGGTCATCACTTACA
>JBGCFK010000037.1:0-5079 GCA_045106875.1 Paracoccaceae bacterium
TGCACATTCGCCGCTCCGTCCACATAGTGGAGTGACTGCTGCGCGGAACGTGCTGTGAGGTACCCGGTGATCCAGACGGCCTCGAAGCGGTCTTCGAACCTGTGCGGGGTTGCCAGTGAGGCCAACACCATCTGGTTCGCAGGCGGCGGCGGATAGTGGATGCAGGCGCCCACATAAGGCACCAGCAGGAACTCCGAGACGCCCTCCTCAGACGCGCCGAGCGGTAGCGCGTAGCCCGCGATCCGCACGAATGCGCCGTCTAATGTGGGAACGGTGGCGGTCTTGCGGGCTTGCAGTTCGGCATCCCGATTCGCAAACGCGTCGATCAGTCGGTCTGCATCCATGCCCCGGGCCTTGAGGCTCTCAAGCACGCCCATGGCGATGTTGTGCTCGGGTCCGCCCTCGGCAATGACCCCTGCTCGCGCGTCTGACAGGACCTGCGCGGCAAAACCAAGGTCGAAGCGCACGGACATGGGTACGCCGTCCAGCGGGTCGGCAAGCGGGGCATGGTCCGGTATCAGGGCTTGCCAATCCACCACGCGCGGATTTTCCGCCTGCGCGGAAGACGCTAAAAGAATAGAGACAAGGATCATCCAACGGAGCATGAGAAACCTTTCTCATGAGCGCGCCTGCGAGAGGCGCGCTCGGGTTCGTCAGTATAGGAACGAGGGATCAGCCACCAACACCGGGACCCTGCGGTTTGATCGCGATCGCGCGGGTCAAGCCGCCCGACATGTCCACGATCTTGGCTGAGAGGCTGATAAAGTAGGCCCCGCGCGCGGGCAATTCACCCACATTGCGCAGAAACTCGGTCCATGACCCGCCTGTTTCGAGAAATTTCACATGGGTCATCTGCGCCATGGGCTTGCCCTCCCAGCTGTGTCCGATCGGACCCATCGAGGGGCTGTCTGCCGCAAGATGCGTGACGCCCTTGCCCGCCAGATACATCACCGCCTCCGGCGTGGGCGCAGGCCAGCCGGGAACATTGCCTTTTACCAACGGATCCCATGCAAGCCGGTTTCCTTCAGGGAATGGCTTGTAGTAGGCGTCGTCATATCCCGAGTAGAACACAACCACATCGCCCGCGCTGATCTCGCCATTTGCGGCTTCGTCGGCCTTGATCATGTCGACAGTTATCAGAGGCGACTTTCCGCCATCTGCCTTGTCAAGGATCGACGAGACGTCCACCACGACGGCAGGTCCCATCATCCTGTCGACAGGATACTTGTCGCCGGTGAGCCAGCCGCTGGCGTTCTCGAACTCGATCCCGGACCCCTTTGGAGGCACGAAATGCGCCGGGAAGTCGGCTTGTGTTCCAGTGTGCTCGTCGATGACGAACTGTTGCGAGTAGTATGGGAACACCGACTGGACGAGATTCTCCTTCACAGTATCCGCCTTGCCGCCGGCACCCATCAAGGGGGTCTCGGTATAGGGCCCCTTCTGCTTCTCGAACCAGTTCATGGTCCAGCGCCGGAACGGTGGATGGAAGGGCCAGTGCGCCGGATAATTCTCCGAGATCGTGACGGTAAGGTCCACGACCTCGCCGCCTGCGACCGCAGCAGCGATATCGGTTGCGGGGTCAGCCTTGGCCATGCCGCCAAGCCCAATGGCCAGTGCAAACGCACCGACCCCGCTTGCCATCGAAGAAAACGCAAACTGTGTCATGTTAGATCCTCCCAATTTTTTGTTTTGATTGGGCGAGGCTAACACCAGACGCCTCAAAAGAGAAATGCACCGTGCGATTGCGCGCTCTGGATGTTGTCCGCACAAACTTTGCGGCGGGCAGGATGGCGCTTTCGGAAGGCATGAAACGCAACCATCATAAATGTCCAAGGATCCGGGGAATTTGCAATTCCGTAAGCTGCGGAAACGCCTTAGGGTCCGAAGCGAAAGCCAAGGAGAACCAGATGCGCGCACTGCTATGCAAGAAATTCGGCCCCCCGGAAGAGCTTGTGGTCGAGGACATAGCGGTCCCTGAGCCCGCCGAGGGACAGGTCAGGATCACAGTTCATGCGGCCGGTGTAAACTTCCCGGACTTCCTGATCATTCAGGACAAGTACCAGTTCAAGCCACAACCGCCATTCGCCCCTGGTGGCGAGATTGCGGGCGTGATTTCGGCGGTGGGTACAGGCGTGACAGCATTCAAGCCAGGCGACAAGGTTATGGCCTCGACCATCCACGGGGCCTTTGCCGAGGAAGTCATTGCCGACGTCGGCAAGACCCAGTCCGTGCCGGAAGGCATCGCGCATGACATCGCGGCCTCGCTGAACATCGTCTACGGCACATCCTATCACGCGCTTTTCGATCGGGGCATGATGAAGGCTGGCGAGACGGTTCTGGTGCTGGGCGCCGCGGGCGGCGTCGGTCTTGCGACAGTGGAACTGGCCAAGGCAGGTGGCGCAACCGTCATCGCTGCTGCCTCCTCTGACGAAAAGCTGGCTGTCTGCAAGGAGCGCGGCGCAGACATGTTGCTGAACTATGGCGAGGGCGATTTCCGTGCCAAGCTGAAGGAACTTTGCCCCAAGGGCCCGGACATCATCTATGATCCCGTCGGGGGCGAGTTGACGGAAAAGGCGTTCCGCTCCATCGGCTGGCGTGGTCGGCATCTGGTGATCGGGTTTGCCGCAGGCGATATCCCAAAGATTCCGCTGAATCTGCCACTCCTGAAGCAGGGCGCGCTGGTCGGGGTGTTCTGGGGCGAATACACGCGGCGCGAGCCTGAAGCCTATGCAGACGATATGAAGACGATCATGGAGTGGGTATTGGAGGGGCGGATCAGGCCTCTGGTCTCGGGTCACTACAGTCTCGATGACGGCGGCAAGGCGATCCGGCACATCGCCGACCGCAAGGCTGTCGGAAAGCTGGTGGTGGAGCCACTCCGATGAGCCAGGGTTTCGACGCAGCACGCCTCGCCCGAATTCGTCCATGGATGCAAAAATGGGTCGATCAGGGCAAATATCCCGGCGCACAATGTCTGATCGCCCGGCGTGGAGAGGTTGTCTATTGCGATCAGGTCGGCCAACGCGACATCGCGAACGGGTTACTCTGGGAACGCGATACGATTGTCCGCATCTATTCCATGACCAAGCCTGTGACCTCTGCCGTGCTGCTGATGCTTTATGAAGACGCACTCTGCCATCTCGATACCCCTGTTGACGAATTCATTCCCGAGATGGCGGACAGACAGGTTCTGATCGACGGCGCCGAGCGGCTGGATCAGGTGCGCCCAGCTGACACGCGGCTGACCCTTCACCACTTGCTGACACATACATCCGGGCTGACCTACGGGTTCAACACCGGAGTGTTGGCCGAGGCGATGGCCGAGCGGCAGTTGAATTTCTCGCCCCGGCGCATGTTGGCCGATGGCACGGTTCTGTCGCCCGCTCAGGATAGCCTGGAATTGATGGTGAAGGACCTTGCCGAGCTGCCGTTGGGCTTCGATCCGGGATCACGGTGGAACTATGGCGTGTCCACGGATGTCCTTGGCCGGGTGATCGAAGTCATCACGGGCAAGCCGCTGGACCAGGTCTTCCGCGAACGCGTGTTCGAGCCGCTGGGCATGTCCGATACTAGTTTCACCGTGCCCGAGGCCAAGCAGGACCGGCTTGCGGCGTGCTATGTCAAGACGCCGGAAGATCCGATGAAGCTGATGGATCGGGGCAAGGGAACCGCGTTCTCGGATGAACAGGTCGCGATCCTGTCCGGCGGTGGCGGGCTGTGTTCCACCATTGATGACTATCTGAAGTTCGCCGAGATGCTGCGGGGTGGTGGGATGCTGGACGGCACGCGCCTGCTTGCCCCCAAGACGGTCGAGACGATGACCCGCAACGGGTTGCGCGGTGATCTGGCGAGCATGGGACAGGCGGTGTTCTCGGAGGTCGCGTTCGATGGAATCGGGTTCGGGCTTGGTGTGGCCGTTATGCTGGACCCGGGCGTCGCGAAGACCTCGGGGTCCGAGGGCGATTATGGCTGGGGCGGCATGGCCTCGACCGTGTTCTGGGTAGACCCGAAGACCGAGATGTCCTGCATCTTCTTCACCCAGCTTGTCCCCTCGTCGAGCTACCCTGTGCGCAAGGAAATGCGGGCGATGGCATATTCATCACTGGTTGATCTGGCCTGAGGGACAGAGCTGTTTCAACTGATCTGTTCGGCCCTTCGGGCCACGCGGGGCTCTGCCCCGCACCCCGAGGTATTTATGGCAAGATGAAGGGAGTGGTGGGCCCAAAGAACCGAATGGAGGTTTAGCACATTTCAGTTGCCACGCATGGCCGCGCTGAACGCATCCCACAATACAGCATTCACTTTCTGCTCCCACGGTGCATGTTCGGCGTGCCATTGCACCCCCACGGCAAACCCATGGGCACCTTCGATCCGCAGCGCCTCGATGGTTTCGTCCTCGGCGCAGCCCTCGATGAGCACGCGGGCACCGGGCTCGATCACCCCCTGCCCGTGCAGTGAGTTCACATGGATCGTGTCCGCGCCATACAGCCCTGCCATCATGCCATTATGCGTCAGCTTCACGGCATGACGAATGTCATAACGGTTCTCACGCGGGATATCCTGCAACATCCGGTGATTCCGACGACCCGGCAGGTCCCTGATCTCAGGATGCAGCGTGCCGCCATAGGCAACCGCCATCTCCTGCAGACCGCGGCAGATGCCGAACAGAGGTACGGCCCTGTCGACGCAGGCACGCACCAGATCGAAGGCCATCCGGTCGCGCGGGCGATCGAAGGTGCCATGTGCCTCGGTCGCGGCCTCGCCATATTCCTCGGGGTGCACGTTCGCACGTCCGCCGGTCAGGATGACACCGTCCATGATCTCGAGGAGATGCCCGACATCCTGCGTCTCCGGCAGCGCAGGAATGACCAGCGGCGTCGCCCCGGTCATGCGTGCCACCGTCACGGCATAGGTATCGGCCATCCGCTGGGATGGTGCGCCGCCCTGACTGACTTCGGCGAGGCCAAGGATACCGACAGTCTTGCGAGTCATGTTCAGATCCGGTTTGGTGGTGGCTGGAGGATATGATGATCGACCAGTTGCAGGACCTCGTCAATGACAACCCCGCGCTAGTGCGGC
>JBGCFK010000370.1:0-7766 GCA_045106875.1 Paracoccaceae bacterium
ACTCGACACCGATGACCAGATCCGCCTTATCAAGCAGATCATTGATGCCGAGGCGATCGATCCAAAGCGCTGGCCGCCGCGGATGTTTGCATCCATGCTGGACCGTTGGAAGAACAAGGCGATCAGTCCGGTCCGTGTGCCGCCCGATGAATGCGGCTTTGCCAATGGCCGTGGCGGGGAGCTCTACAAGCTGTATCAGGAGCGCCTGCGCACGCTGAATGCCGTCGATTTCGGTGACCTGCTGATGCATGTCGTCACGATCCTGCAAACCCATCCTGACGTGCTGAAAGACTATCAACAGCGGTTCAAATACGTGTTGGTCGACGAGTATCAGGATACCAATGTCGCGCAATACCTGTTCCTGCGTCTGCTGGCGGCCGAACACAAGAACATCTGCTGTGTCGGTGATGACGACCAATCCATCTATGGCTGGCGCGGTGCAGAGGTTGGGAACATCCTGCGCTTCGAGAAGGATTTCCCCGGTGCCGTCGTGATCCGGTTGGAGCAGAACTATCGCTCGACCCCGCACATCCTCGCCGCTGCCTCTGGTGTCATTGCGGCCAACAGCAATCGGCTGGCCAAGACCCTCTGGACCGATGTCAACGATGGCGAGAAGGTCCGGCTGATCGGTCACTGGGACGGTGAGGAAGAAGCCCGCTGGATCGCAGAAGAGATCGAGGCGCATCAGAAGGGCACGCGCGGGCACGCCCCGGTCAGTCTGGACGATCAGGCGATCCTCGTACGCGCCTCCTTCCAGATGCGTGCCTTCGAGGACCGTTTCCTGACCATTGGCCTGCCTTACCGCGTCATAGGTGGCCCACGCTTCTACGAGCGAATGGAGATCCGCGATGCCATGGCTTACTTTCGGGTCTGCGTCTCGCCCGATGATGGCCTTGCGATGGAGCGGATCATCAACACGCCCAAGCGCGGGATCGGCGACAAGGCGCTGCAGACCATCAACCACATTGCCCGCAACAATGGCATCAGCCTGCTCGACGCCTGCCGTGTCGCGGTGGACGAGGCTGCCCTTTCGAAACGCGCGAACAAGGCACTGTCCGACCTCGTCGACGGATTTGATCGCTGGTCCATGATGCTTGATGCCCCCGGCGCCAGCCATTGGGAGGTCGCCGAGATCATTCTCGATGAAAGCGGCTATACCGAGATGTGGATGAACGACAAGTCGCCAGAAGCTGCCGGGCGGCTCGAAAACCTCAAGGAACTTGTCAAGGCGCTGGAGGAGTTCGAGAACCTGCAGGGCTTCCTCGAACATGTCAGCCTCGTGATGGACAACGAGAGCGAAGACGGCACGCCCAAGGTCTCGATCATGACGCTGCACGCCGCCAAGGGACTGGAATTTCCTGTCGTTTTCCTGCCAGGTTGGGAGGACGGACTGTTCCCGAGCCAGCGTTCGATGGATGAGAGCGGGCAGGCCGGGGTCGAGGAGGAACGTCGCCTTGCCTATGTCGGTCTGACGCGGGCCGAGGAACACCTGACCGTCAGCTTTGCCGCCAATCGCCATATGTACGGGCGCTGGCAATCCTCGATGCCTGCGCGCTTCATCGATGAACTGCCGCCCGAGCACGTGGAAGTGCTGACACCGCCGGGGCTCTACGGCGGTAACTTCGGTGCAGCCAGTCCCGTGGATACACCTGCCGGATCCGTGCTGGAGGACCGTGCTGTGCGGTCCAACACCTACAACTCGCCCGGCTGGCGGCGCATGAACGAACGCAAGGGTCAGAAAGGCGTCGGCAGCCCACGCGAAGCGCGCAATCTGGTCATAGATGCCCAGGCGATGAGTGCGTTCTCCGAGGGCGACCGGGTTTTTCACCAGAAGTTCGGCTATGGCGAGATCATGGGGATCGAAGGCGACAAGCTGACCATCGAGTTCGACAAGGCGGGCTCGAAACGCGTGGTCGCCTCGTTCGTGACGCCAGCAGATGCGGCTTCGAGTGACGTGCCTTTCTGACAGCAAGCATCAAGACTGCGTCAAACCTGTCCAATCCCTCCTTTTTCAAACCTCAGTCGGTCTGTCTTGACAGTCCGGACCTGCGAGGCCAAGCCTCGGTCCCATGCGCATGTTCCAGCCAGTTGGCCATATCATCGGTCGTCTCAGCTTGGCGTTGGGTTTGGCCATGTTGCCACCGGCGCTGGCGGACTGGGTGGATGGGGCGCCTTCCTGGCTCGGGATTGCGGTCGCGGCGTTGATCACGGTGGCAGGTGGCGGTGCGTTGGCGGTCCTCACGGCGGGTGACCGGTCGCAAGGGCTGGATCGGCGACAGGCAATTCTGCTGACGGTTCTGGTCTGGGTCGTCCTGCCGATTTTCGGGGCTTTGCCCTTCATGCTTGGTGCTCCTGGCGCAAACTTCACAAATGCGTTCTTCGAGGCCATGTCGGGCCTTACCACCACTGGTGCGACCACGTTTGAAGGCCTGGATGGGGCTCCGCGCGGCATGCTCCTCTGGCGCGCCATGCTGCAATGGTTCGGGGGCGTCGGGATCGTCGTGTTCGCCATGGTGTTTCTGCCTGCTCTGAAGATCGGGGGTATGCAGTTCTTCCGGAGCGAGGGTTTCGACGTTGCCGGAGATATCGTGCCGCGTGCGGTCGAGATCTCGGGCCAGCTGGGCGTGATCTATCTGGTCCTGACCGTGGGCTGCGTGATGGGCTACACGATCGCCGGCATGACCACCTTCGATGCGATCTGCCATGCGATGACAACGGTCTCGACAGGTGGCATGGGCAACTATGACAGCGGCTTCGACCGGTTCTCGCCCACTGCGCACTACATCGCCGTGCTGTTCATGTGGTTGTCTGCCTGGCCGTTCATCCGGTTCATCCAACTTGGTCGCGGCCGGGCCATGCCTTTGGTCAAAGATAGCCAGATCCGCGCCTTTGTTGCGATCCTGCTGTCGGCAACCGCTGCGATGGTTGTGTGGCTGGTCGTCCATGACCAGCAGGCTCCGGCGGATGCGATCCGTGAGGCCCTCTTCAATGCCAGCTCGGTGATGACAGGAACGGGCTACGCTACCGATGACTACAGCACCTGGGGTGGATTCCCGGTGGCGTTGTTCGTGCTTCTTGCGCTGATCGGGGGATGCACCGGTTCCACTGCCTGCTCTGCCAAGGTATTCCGCTATCAGATCCTGTTTGCGGCACTCAGGATCCAGATCCAGCGCATTCATTCGCCGCACGGTGTCTATGCGCTGCGCTATCAGGGACGGCCTGTGGACGCAGAAGTTCTGTCATCGGTGATGGGGTACTTCCTGGTCTTCGTGGGCGCACTGGTGGTCTGGGCGATCCTGTTGTCTGCAACGGGAATGGACACGATCTCGTCGATCTCTGGTGCAATCGCGTCGCTGGCGAACCTTGGCCCCGGACTTGGACCCGAGATCGGGCCGGGTGGAAACTATGTCAACGTCGATCCTGCCGCGAAGTGGATCCTCGCCGCCGGCATGTTGCTCGGTCGGCTGGAGTTCATGTCGGTGCTGGTGCTGCTGACGCCGCTCTTCTGGCGGAAATGAGGGGCAGACACATCTGGGACAGGCGAGCCGGTTGTTCCTGTTCGACTTCGCCGGAATCAAGCATACTGGGCGCCGTCAATTCGGGAGCCTGCCATGTTTGGATTCGCCGTCGAGCTGATTCTCATTCTGATCACACTGCTGGCCGCAGTCGCGGGTACCGTTGGAAACCCGTCACGTCCGTTGAAAATGGGTATCATCGGCCTCGCCGTGCTGACATCCGTTGGTTCTGTGGTCACTTTTCTCGATGCCGAACGGCGCGCCGAACGCAATGCCCGTTCGATCACCGCACTGGTACAGGCGATAGATCCGCCTGAATACTTTGCCCATGATCTCGTTGCAGCGGTGAACCCTTTGCTTGATGGCTCGGGCCAGTATGTGTCCGGGCAGACGGTGATGGCCGACACGGGCGAGCGGACACTAATATTGTCGGACACTGGATCAACGGAGGCACTTGCCGGGGTTATCTTCTTCTCTCGCAAAAAGATGGTCCCAATTTACTATGCCTATGCGGTTGACGAGGATCTGAGCGTCCCGCTCCGCGCGCACATGAGCAGCCGATGGACGGACTGTCATGACCACTGGAATGAATGCCTTGTCGAACTTCGCGGGATATCCCGCGAGGCCTGGGATCTGGCGCCGATCGTCGTGGAGAGCGCCACAGCCAACCTCACCACGGATCTGACGTTCACGCTGACCAGTGACGAGACATGGCGCGGTGTGCCGCTGACCATCACCCTGCTTCCCGAGCTTGTGAGTTCGCTCCAAGGGCTGGACCCGGCGGTGCGTGGCTTGCGCATTCTGGAAGCGGCGCAAGCCAGTCTGGTGGATCAACTGTAACGTACTACGCTCCGGGCGGCGTGCGGATCACCAGATTGCGTATCTCGGTCATGTCTTCCATGGCGAAAAGAATGCCCTCGCGGCCAAGCCCGGAGTCTTTCACACCGCCGTAAGGCATGTTGTCGACCCGGTAGGAGGGCACATCGCCGACCACGACCCCGCCGACGTCCAGCTTGTCCCACGCCTTCTGAACCTTATAGAAATCGCGGGTGAAGATGCCGGCCTGCAGTCCAAACTTGCTGTCGTTGACCATGGCCAGCGCCTGATCCCAGGTCGAGAACTTCTCGAGGTTTGCCAGCGGTCCGAAGGCTTCCTCGCGGTTGGCATTCGCGTCCGAGGGCACATTTTCCAGCAAAGTCGCTTCCAGCATGGCGCCCTCGCGGTTGCCGCCGCACAGTAGCGTCGCGCCTGCGCTGATTGCCTCCTGAATCCAGCCGTCCAGCCGAGCGGCCTCCTTCTCCGAGATCATCGGACCGATGAAAGTGTCCCTGTCCTTGGGATCGCCCGCAACCAGCGTCGCGGTTTTGGCGACCAGCCGGGCCTTCATCTCGTCATAGATGTCCTCGTGGATGATGATCCGTTGCACGCCGATGCAGGACTGACCCGATTGGTAAAACGCACCGAAGATGATGCGCTCGACTGCGTCGTCCAGATCGGTGTCCTTGTCGACCACGACCGCTGCGTTGCCACCAAGTTCCAAAACGATCTTCTTCTTGCCGCAGCGGGCCTTCAGATCCCAGCCAACGCCGGGCGAGCCTGTGAAGGACAGCAGCTTCAGCCGTTCGTCTACCGTGAACAGATCCGCGCCATCGCGCGAGCAGGGCAGGATTGAAAATGCGCCCTTGGGCAAATCCGTCTCGGCCAGAACCTCTCCCATGATGATCGCACCCAACGGTGTCTTGGACGCGGGCTTCATCACGAACGGACAGCCGACAGCGATGGCGGGTGCGATCTTGTGCGCGGCCAGATTGAGTGGGAAGTTGAAAGGCGAGATGAACGAGCAGGGCCCGATCGGCACCCGCTTCCACATCCCCCGATAGCCCTTTGCGCGCGGCGAGATGTCCAGCGCCTGCAATTCGCCATGCATCCGGGTAGTTTCCTCGGCTGCGATGCGGAACGTGTCTATCAGTCGGGTTGCCTCCCCCTCGGCGTCCTTGATCGGCTTGCCTGCCTCGACACACAGCGAATAGGCCAACTCGTCGAACCTTTCGGTGAAGCGCTGGACGCAATGGTTCAGGACGGCCTGTTTCTCGTAGGAGGCCATTTCGGCCATCGGTTCCGCCGCGTCAACCGCAGCCGCGATGCCAGCATCGATGGCATCCGCACCCGCGAGCGCACAACGGAACGCCACTTCGCCCGTAAACTTGTCGGTCACGGCCAAATCAGTGTTCGGCTGGTGCGCCTCGTTCGCGAGGTAATATGGGTAGATGTCTTTCAGCATGTCCGAATCCTTAGGATCAGGCGCCCATCAGGGTGCATCCTGTGCCTTCAATCGCAGACACGAACACACCCTTGATCCAATGGATCAGATCTCGGCGCTTTGCTTCTTGATGTCAATGTTCAGGATCTGGTCGTTCTCCGAATAGTCGACCGGGCAATCCACCAGATGCACACCTGGCGTCGCCAGACAATGATCTATCACTTCGCGCAGGTTTTCCGAACTGCTGACCCTGTGCCCATGCGCGCCATAGCTTTCCGCGTATTTCACAAAATCCGGGTTGCTGTACTGAAGGCCCCAGTCCTGGAAGCCCATGTTCGCCTGCTTCCAACGGATCATTCCATAGGAGTTATCGTTCAGGATCAGGCAGGTCAGGTTCATGCCAAGCCGCACGGCGGTCTCAAGCTCCTGGCTGTTCATCATGAACCCGCCATCGCCGCAGATCGCCATGACCTTCTTGTCCGGGTGGATCATGTGCGCCGCCATGGCAGATGGCAGCCCCGCACCCATTGTCGCCAGCGCATTGTCCAGCAACACCGTGTTTTGCTGGTGTGCGGTGTAGTTACGCGCGAACCAGATCTTGTAGACGCCGTTGTCGAGGCAAATGATCCCGTCATCCGGCATTGCCGCCCGGATATCGCGCACGGCGCGCTGTGGATAGACCGGGAAGCGCGCGTCATCATTGCCCAGAGCAATATTGGCGTCGTGGTGTGTCTTCACCTCCATCATGCGGGAGAAATCCCACGAGGTGTTCTTGTGCTCCGATAGCCCGTTCTTGATCTGCCAGACGGCATTGGCGATGTCGCCGATGACTTCCAGTTGCGGGAAGTACACAGGATCGACTTCGGCAGTTCGGAACGAGACATGGATCACTTGCGTGTTCGCCGACAACTCGACCGGATTGACCTCCGAGCCGGACTGTTCAGCCGAGGCGCCGTGTTTCATGAAGAAGGGCGGCTTCTCGATCACGTCATGGCCGATATTGATGATCAGATCCGCCGCCTCGATAGCACGGTGCACAAAGTCCCCGGCTGACAGGGCGGCGCAGCCCATGAACAATGGGTGGCGTTCGTCGATCACGCCCTTGCCAAGCTGAGTCGTTACGAACGGGATGCCGAACTTGTCCACCAGCTTGGTCAGCATCTTGCCCGTCAGTTTGCGGTTGCCGCCTGCTCCGATGACCAGAATCGGTGATTTGGCTGCCGCAATCTTCTCGACCGCGGCCTTGATGGATTTTTCTTCCGCCACAGGACGGCGCACCTTCGAAGCCGGGATTGGATGCTCGTCCGAATGTTCATCGGCAATGTCTTCGGGAAATTCCAGGTGGACTGCTCCGGGTTTCTCTTCCTCGGCCAGGCGGATCGCCTCACGCACCTTGGAGGGAATGTTGTCGGACGCCACGATCTGGTGGGCAAACTTGGTAATAGGCTTCATCATCTCGACCACGTCGAGGATCTGGAAGCGGCCCTGCTTGGATTTCTTCACAGGTTTCTGGCCCGTGACCATCATCATCGGCATTCCGCCCAACTGCGCATAAGCAGCAGCGGTCGTGAAATTCGTGGCGCCTGGCCCCAGCGTCGCCAAGCAGACACCGGTCTTGCCGGTAAACCTGCCATAAGTCGCTGCCATGAAGCCTGCGGCCTGTTCGTGCCGGGTCAGGATCAACTTGATTTTTGTGGACCGTGAGAGACTGTCCAGCATGTCCAGGTTTTCCTCCCCCGGAATGCCAAAAATGTACTCGACGCCTTCTTCTTCCAGCGATTTTACGAACAGATCAGATGCTTTGGTCATGACTTCCTCAGTTTGCCCCGTCGAGCACATACCCCCATGCTCACAACCTGCAGGTTAACACAGCTTTCGCGGGTGCACAGAGGAATCCTGTGCAAGCAGAGCCCGCGACGGCCTTTGCGCTTGACGGCTTGGCGCGCGCGGCTTATCTGCCGGGGCCTGAAACGGCGGCTGGGTAGCTCAGC
>JBGCFK010000371.1:0-8897 GCA_045106875.1 Paracoccaceae bacterium
AGGAAATTGCGGTCGAAGTGGACGAGGCCGATGCTGTGGCGGTTGAGCTGCAGCCGGGAGAGATGTCTCTGCATCATGGTCGGCTTTTCCATGCTTCGGATCCGAACACGTCTCTAGATCGTCGGGTTGGATTGGCGATCCGATATGTACCCACACGCATGGCGCAAATGGCCGGAGCATCGATGTGCGCGACGCTTGCACGCGGTGAGGACCATTTTGGGAATTTCACGCTGGTGGAATCGGGGACCGGTCTGCTTTCGCCGGAAGACGTGGCACGCCACCGGGAAGTCCGCGACCGTCGTAGGGAAGTCCTCTTCAGGGAGTCGAAAGCGCCAGCCTGACTGGCCAGCGCTGATCTTTTTACCTTACAGACCTGGTTTGTTGCCAGCTAGGCTGCGATGCTCTTGCCCGACCCGTGCCTGGGCGCGCGGGTTTGGCCGTCGCCCTCTCCATCATTGAACGCAGCAATGGTTTGACGCAGCTCCTCTGCCTGCATGGAGAGATCTTCTGCGCGCTCCTTGGCTTCGGTCGACGTGCTTGCAGTATCCTGGATAACCTTTTCCAGCGACATGATTGCCTGGCTGATCTGTTCGGCGCCGATGTTCTGCTCGCGCGTCGCGGCGGAAATCTCTTCCACCAGATCTGCTGTTCGCTGGATGTCTGGAACGAGTTCGTCCAGCATCTTGCCCGCCGTTTGTGCCGCTTCCATCGTTCGGCCTGAAAGTTCGGAAATATCACCTGCAGAGCTCTGGCTTCGTTCTGCCAGCTTGCGCACTTCGGCTGCGACGACCGCGAAGCCTTTGCCGTGTTCTCCGGCGCGCGCGGCCTCGACAGCAGCGTTCAGCGCCAAAAGGTCGGTCTGCCTTGAGATTTCCTGCACAATCTTGATTTGCTCAGCGATCGTTTGCATTGCCTCTACTGCGCTGCGCACAGCATCGCCGGACTTCTGCGCCTTGTCGGCGGCCTGGCTGGCAATTTTTTCGGTCTGAGAGGCATTGTCGGCCGACTGGCGAATGTTTCCACCGATTTCCTCGACCGCCGCGCTGGCTTCCTGCGCGGATGCAGCTTGTGACCGCGCCCCGTTGCTCAGGCTTGTGGACGAGGATTGCAGAGAATGAGACACACTCGCCACAGATTCGGCACTCTTGAGAGCATTGGACAAAACACCCTGAAGTGACTCGCGAAGCTTCTCTGTCTCGCGCATCCCGTCTCGGAATACTTCGAGAGCACTGAGCAGCCGGTCAACCTCCTCCAGATCGTTGTCACGACGGTCGATCTGAACATCGAGATACCCATTGGACAACTGCTGCAATGCATCTGTCGTCCGCTCCAGCCGTGTCGCGAGACGTGCATTGAGGAGGCGCATTACGTAGATCAAAGTCCCGATCAGTCCGACGAACATGACGAGATTTGTTGCCAAGCCCGTCAGCGCCCACTGTTGACGATTCTGCCAGTATTGCATGAGTTCCTGGCCTGCCAGGTTTGACATGCTGGACATGTGATCGAGTGCTTCATTCGAGCGTTTGAAGAAGGTTGGGAAGTCCACAGGATAGGTCGGCGTGCCACCCTTTGCAGCATCAGACGCAGCCTGCATACTATCTGTCAGTGCACTGTAATCCCTGAAGTAGAGTTGGGATCCGATGCGCGCTTGTTCGACTATGGACGCTGGCATATCCACTGTTTCAATGGTGCGCACGACACTGGTCCAGGCTCCCATGGCGCGGTTTGCGTCAGCCCGCAATTGCGATTGTAGATCGTAGGGGATTGTGGTGTTGGTCAGCACCGCAATCGCATAGTAGGTTCGCACGCGTCCGCCATACTCCCGGACTTCCCATGCGCGGTCGACTACGTTCGTTATCCCCTGAGAGATATCAGAACTCGCCTGGTTCGGCTTGTTCAGGTAAATGCCCGCCAGCTTCATGTCTGAAATCTTGTTTTTGAGCGCATAGGGCAGTTCCTTGGCATCCTTGGCATTGCGCTCGCTACCCGGCTTGGCAAGCAGCGCGTCAAAGCGTGTACGCAATTTCTCGATATCTGCGAATGCGGAACGTGCAGAGCCTGCGAATGCTTTTGCGTCTTCCGCTGACGAGTTTTCTTCAACGACAGTGACGGCAGCGGTCAGCATTTGTTTGGCCAGCGCCCGCTGCTGATCGATCAATGCTCGCAGGTTGCTTGGAATCGGCTCGTCCAACGACAGTGCCACCTGAGTTACGCTGCGTTCCAGCGACAGCGCTACCGTACCTTCCGACCAGTCCCTGTTCGCTTCGCTCGCCCAGTGCAGGGTGCGAACGGTCGAGTAGTCACTCCAAGATCCGTACACTGCGGTTGCAAATTTGAACCCGGCAAAGGTTCCGATTGTGATAAGCGCGATACCCAGTATTCGGGAGATGTTCATGATCTTTCCAGACTCTGATCGTGGGACATTGAGGTGCGGTTTATTCTATTGCTCGCAACTTAGACCGACGTTGCCTACCAAACGGTTATTCCGCGCCGAACAGTGTGCAGACAATTTCCGGACTTGACGGGCGCAGCGGCGGCAAGTAGACGACCGGCTCTCTATTGATACCCGCCTGCGACGGTCTTCGGCGCGGTGGATGCACAGGAAGGAAGGCAAGCCATGTCACGGCGCTGCGAGCTCACTGGTAAAGGCGTACTGACCGGTAACCGGGTCAGCCACTCGAATATCAAGACGCGCAGACGGTATCTGCCCAACCTGCAGAACGTGACGTTGCTGTCTGAATCGCTCAGCCGGTCGTTCAAGTTCCGGGTCGCAGCATCAACCTTGCGGACTGTCGACCACCGTGGTGGGCTGGATGCGTACCTGATGAAGGCGCGCGACAGCGACCTCTCACCAAATGCGCTGAAGGTCAAAAAGGATATTTTGGCAGCTTCGGCCTGATACGGCCTGCACTTCAATCCTGACTTGTACTTTTGTTGAAAGCCGCGGGTTCGACCAGCGGCTTTTTTCGTGCGTCATCATGTTTTCCAATGGCAATTGATC
This sequence comes from Paracoccaceae bacterium, assembly GCA_045106875.1. Taxonomy (GTDB): domain Bacteria; phylum Pseudomonadota; class Alphaproteobacteria; order Rhodobacterales; family Rhodobacteraceae; genus Thermohalobaculum. The sequence goes on from JBGCFK010000371.1 coordinate 3,002, forward strand.
GAGCCTAGTTGCTGCAGACCGCATCCACCCACTCGGGTACCGCATTGGTCGCGGGACCAAGCCATTGCCGGTGAAACAGTCCTGCGGTGTCGCTGGCCTCGAGGTTAATCTCAAGCGTCTCAGCCCCGTGAGCACGAGCCTCCTGCACAAACCCGGCTGCGGGATAGACCTGACCCGATGTTCCGACCGCGACGAACAGATCGCATGAGGCCAGCGCGGCGTAGATCCGTTCCATGTGATACGGGATCTCGCCAAACCACACGATGTCTGGGCGCACCACGCCGCTTGCCATGCAGGCGGGACATGCATCCCTGCGGGACATATCGCCTGTCCACTGCCACCTATGACCACAGCCTGCACAGAGCGCCGAGAGGATCTCTCCGTGCATATGGATCACGTCATCGGCGCCGCCGCGTTCATGCAAGTCGTCAATGTTCTGGGTCACAAGGGTCACTTGGCCACCAAAGTCCCTTTGCAGCCGGGCCAGAGCCTCATGCGCCGGGTTATGGAGCGCCTCGACGCAGTTGCGCCTGCGGGCATTGTAGAAGTCCAGCACCTTGTCCGGGTCCGCAGCATAGCCCTCGGGCGTTGCGACCTCGGCCAGATCGTACTTGGTCCACAGGCCATCCTTGTCACGAAACGTGCCAAGGCCGCTCTCGGCGGACACCCCGGCGCCTGTCAGAATGATGATATGGTCCATGTACGCTCTCCCTGCTATCGTCGCCACGGTAACGGGAGCTTCTGATATGCGCATCCTTTGTGTCTGCCTTGGAAACATCTGCCGCTCGCCGATGGCTGAAGGCGCGATCAGGACAAAGGCCATGTCGGCTGGCGTCAATCTCGAGATCGACAGTGCGGGGACAGGCGCATACCACATTGGCAACCCTCCAGATCCGCGTGGGCTGAAGGCGGCATCGGCGCGCGGCTATGACAATTCGGCCCAGCGCGCACGCCGGGTAACCGAGGGCGATTTCCACGAGTTCGATCTGATCCTCGCAATGGATGGGGCCAACCTTGCTGACCTGCGTGCTGCGAAGCCACGTGACGCGCGCTCGGAGATACGGCTGTTCCACCCGGACGGGATCGAGATCCCGGACCCCTACTACGGCGGACCCGAGGACTATGAACACGCGCTCGATCTGATCGAATACGCAGCAAAGCACTTAGTTCGCGATTTGTAGCATTCGGTACAGATCATGGCAGACCACGCGGCTAGTGTGTGGCCCATGCCGTGAAGATTACGATGCAGCGCATTCAGAAGAGGAGACTGACATGTCTGATAATAAAAAGCCCGAGCAGGATATCGTCGCGACCGAGGTCAATGAGCCCGAGATGATCACCGACGAGGCACTAGAAGACGTGGACGGTGGCTACCGCTACGAACTGAAGAATGTGATGGTGAGCAGCTATAACTTCTCTGGCAGCGCAGGTGGGCAGGCGGAGACGATCACCGCCAACTTCGGGAACATTGCTGATACCATTTACGGTGGCTCCGAGATCGACACCTTGGGTGCGCTGCGCAAGCGTCCCGCGCGTTAATCTAAGACAGAAGGAGCGAGAACATGAATGACGAAGACAAGATCAAACCGGCCGAGATCCAGGACGAAGCATTGAACGAGGTGCAGGGTGGCTTGCGGATGGCTCGCACGGGCATTCGTGCGACCGACCACGATGTGATCAAAACTGTGACCGGGCTTGGGACCAAACCGACTTCGGCCAGCGTTATCGAGTACCAGGACGGAACGGACCTTATGCTGCGTAAGCGGCCCGGTCGCCTCAAGTCCAGCTGAAGGCCGCGGGCATGGTGCGTCCGCGCAAAAGCGGGCGCGCAGGCGGTGGTGGTTGACCCCGCCCGAGATCCGGGAAGATCTGCACAAGTTTGGCCTGGGTTGCGGGCGCGCTGGCTGAGAATGCGTAGGGACCTGGATAGAAGCTCTCGGTCCAGGCGCCGTCCGACCGCAGCACCTCGTGCCGGTCGAAGACCAGCTGGATGTAACGGACCCGCTTTCGCCCACTCATGACACGCACACCGCGCAGGTGGGTCAGGCCCTTGGCGGGCGTTAGGCACTCTTCTCCATTGTCACTGGAGATCAGAACCCGATGCTGGGGCGAGACGCGCAGGGTTTGCGCCGGACTGGCAGGGCCGAGGCTGCCGGGCTTGAACTCGATTGGTTTGTGCTTGGGATCGTCACCGGTCTGGAAATCAAGATTGCGGATAAGAATTGCGCGCACCGGCTGCGCCCCGTGGTCGAGCGTGTTGACCAAATCTCCCACCGCCAAACCCTCAACCGCGACCTCGCCTTCAGGTACGGCAATCAGCGTGCCCGGTGTGAAACATGGGACGACGACCGCCTGGAAAACATAGTCGTCCGCATCCGAGTCGTATTGGTATGAGGACCCTGCGTTCTGATCTGCTTCGATCGTTTCGCCATCGATCTCGCCCAGTTTGGTTGTACCGGGAAAGCCCGAGAGGCTTGAGACCTGTTCTGGATTGCCGTCCAAATTGAAGACAATGAATTCACCTGTTGCGGGATTGACCAGTGCGATCGACTCTTCCCACGACTCGCCACCACTCTGGCCTTCGCCCAGCTTGTTGGTTGATATGCCGCCAGCGCCTGACTCTACTCCCCCTTCGGATGCTTCCTACATCCAGTTGGCGGGCGTTCCAGTGATCTCGTTGATGATGAACAGGGTTTCGCCCGCACCCAACACAGTTCCGGGCGGGAACGTGTGGAATTTACCGTCTTGCGCAGTGTCTGGTGCGCCAGCGCCAGTGCTGTCCGACCAGATCTCCCAACCGGAAATGTGGACATCGCTGCCTGTGGTGTTCTTGACCGCGACAAACTCGTCTTCCTGCGTGGTCGTGCCGTCGCCATCCACGTCGAACTCGGCGCCGCCCGAGTTGTCTCCGTAGATCTGGTCAAAGACCACACCGTCCAGCTTTGCGACCATCTCGGCACCCTGCTCTCACACATGTCGCAACATGCCTTTCAATGGTTGTATATCCGTTAAGTGGGATAGGGTATCGAGCGCGCTTGACGGATGCCCATAACCCCCGCATATCCCGCCCTATGACCGATTTATCGCATATCCGTAACTTCTCGATCGTGGCGCATATCGACCACGGGAAATCCACGCTGGCTGACCGGCTGATCCAGTCGACAGGCGGCCTTTCCGACCGTGAGATGTCCGAGCAGGTGCTCGACAACATGGACATCGAGAAAGAGCGCGGGATCACCATCAAGGCCCAGACCATCGGGCTGCTCTACACGGCCGAGGACGGGATCGAGTATACTCTCAACCTGATCGATACGCCCGGCCATGTGGACTTCGCCTATGAAGTCTCACGGTCCATGCGTGCGGTCGAGGGGTCCCTGTTGGTGGTCGATGCCTCCCAGGGGGTCGAGGCGCAGACGCTGGCCAACGTCTATCAGGCCATCGATGCCGACCACGAGATTGTTCCCGTGCTGAACAAGATCGACCTGCCCGCGGCCGAGCCCGACCGGGTCTGCGAACAGATCGAGGATGTCATCGGTATCGACGCCACGGATGCAGTACACATCTCGGCCAAGACCGGGCTTGGGATCGCTGATGTGTTGGAGGCCGTCGTCAATCGCCTCCCCGCCCCCACAGGCAATGCTGACGCGCCCCTGAAGGCTATGCTGGTGGACAGCTGGTACGATGCCTATCTCGGTGTTGTAGTACTGATCCGGGTCATCGACGGCACCCTGAAGAAGGGCGAGCGCATCCGCATGATGCAGACCAACGCTGTCTATCCGGTCGACCGGGTCGGGGTGTTCACGCCGAAGATGCTACAGACGGACGTCTTGGGGCCGGGCGAGCTTGGCTTCCTGACCGCGTCCATCAAACAGGTCCGCGACACGCGCGTCGGCGACACCATTACCCACGAACGCAAGGGTGCGACCGAGGCGCTGCCGGGCTTCAAACCTGCGCAACCCGTGGTCTTCTGCGGCCTCTTCCCCGTGGACAATGCCGCGTTCGAGGACCTGCGTGAGGCCGTCGAGAAGCTGGCTCTCAACGATGCGTCCTTCAGCCATGAAGTGGAAAGTTCGGCCGCGCTGGGCTTTGGCCTCCGCTGCGGGTTCCTGGGGCTGCTGCACCTCGAGGTGATCCGCGACCGGCTGGAACGGGAATATGACCTCGACCTGATCACCACCGCGCCCTCGGTCGTCTATCACCTGCACATGAATGACGGCGAGATGATCGAGATGCACAACCCCGCCGACATGCCCGACGTCATGAAGATCGACCGCATTGAGGAGCCGTGGATCAAGGCCACCATCCTCGTGCCGGACGACTATCTGGGGGATGTGCTGAAGCTGTGCCAGGACCGCCGCGGGGTTCAGCTTGACCTCACCTATGCGGGCACGCGAGCCATGGTGGTTTACCGCCTGCCACTGAACGAGGTCGTGTTCGACTTTTACGACAAGCTGAAATCGGTGACGAAGGGCTATGCCAGCTTCGACTACCAGATGGACGGCTATGACGCGGACGCTCTGGTGCGCATGCAGATCCTTGTGAATGAGGAACCCGTGGATGCTCTGTCCATGATCGTTCACCGCGACAAGGCCGAGGCGCGCGGGCGGGTGATGTGCGAGAAACTGAAGGGCCTGATCCCGCAGCACCTGTTCAAGATCCCGATTCCGGCCGCGATAGGCGGGCGTGTGATTGCGCGCGAGACCATCTCGGCATTGCGCAAGGACGTCACGGCCAAATGTTATGGAGGCGACGTCAGCCGCAAGCGCAAACTGCTGGACAAGCAGAAGGCAGGTAAAAAGAAGATGCGCCAGTTCGGGAAAGTTGATATCCCGCAGGAGGCATTTATTTCGGCGCTGAAGATGGATGGTTAGAAGGGTATTTCGTCGTCCATTCCACCAACAGATATCGTCTGACTGGGTTTGAAGGCTGCCTTCAGCAAGTTCTTTCGATCTCTTCGGATTTGAAGGAGCCCATCTTCAGACTGTTCGATGATCTCGAATACCTCGAAGAATAGGAGCACGTCAGCTACGGCAGACTCGTCCACGTCGAATTCGCCAACGTCTATGCTTTGCTGGAAGAGCGATGGTAGTCGCCGTCGTACGTCTTGGCGATCGAAGCCATCATTCAGTAATGCGGCGAAATGACGGATCAGTTCGCTCGCCGAGAACTGTGATTTATAAGAATTTGAGCCAATATTGTATTGGAGGTGGGCATTGGCATCATTCAGTTCTTCGTAACGGTCGAGTTTTTCCTTTGTGTGCCGGTATAAGCTACTGAAATGATTGCGGTCTTCGTTCAGTCGGTTGAGCTTTGCCGTAGTCTGCGGGCTCTCCGCAGAGTTCGCACGCCGCCAACCTACCCCCGGATGGTCGGCAAATGCATGGGTCAAAGAAATCACCACATTCGCCTCAAGTTCGTCCGCGTCCCTCCAAAACCTCACCAGTTTGTTCGCCCTAACCTTCTCCTTGAATGCAATTAACTTCTTTTGGTTTGTGGGGTTTTTTTCAACTTTGGAGTAAACTAACTTCTCAATATCTTCGTGTATGAACGCGCAGATAGGAATTCCTTTGCTAACAGCATAGTCGTACTCCATCTCGGTAAAGCTAATGCCACCCTGGCCTATTGATCCGTATCGCCCGCCAAGGACGATCACGTAGTAGTCGCAGTTATCAATGATGCTGCGGATGTATTTCATCTGTTCGTCATTTGTAGCAGGGAAGAACTCCATGCCTGCTGGGAAATGTCCGAGATTCAGAATTGCTCGAGCAATCTGTCGCCTTTCTTCCACAAGATCGGTGAACGTAGAGCTTACAAAAATTTGAACTCGAGTATCCATTGTGAGCCCCCTGCAATACTCCTCCGATCCGTGACCTTTTTCTCGAAGTGCGTCAAGGCT
>JBGCFK010000372.1:0-8900 GCA_045106875.1 Paracoccaceae bacterium
CTGAAAGCAGCCGAAGAACAGGCTGTTCCTTTTTTTTTTTTTGTTCGGACAAAAGCCGATCCGGCGGGCGATCGCGTGCTAATCAAGGGGCACGCCGCGGGTGACGATGCGGGGCTTGTCACCGCAATTCGCGGTGAGCTCGCTTTGACACCAATGGATGGATGAACGGTAGCTTGGAACCAGCCGGGTTCGTCTCGGGGGGGCGTCAGGATTGGTAGCTATCTTCTTTCGTGACGCCAGGGAGCCGCGCCTGGAATGGGGCGGAAAAGACCTCCGATACGCATTCCTCTGATCCCGGCATGGCATCATGTGAATTGCCAGCCACCGATTGCTTGATTTCCTCGGTGCGCAGTTGTGCCCATAGAAAACTTGCAGTCGCTGCAAGAACGCGAGGTGTCAGAGGTTTGAGCAACAGTTGATCCGGTTTCCAAAGGCCCATTTTATAGACGGCAGATGAGCGAAAGGCGTAACTGGAGACAACGGCGATCACCTTGCAGCAAGGCCATTTTGCGCGGCTTTGAGAAATCAGAAGACTCTGTACCCATTCCGGGTTTTCGATATCGATGACAACGATTTCCGGGGTCTCGCCTGCAAACAGAGTCTCGGCAGCGCTCGCCCCCCAATGACAATCGACCTTATGTCCGTCCGACTGCAATTCCTGCGCCCACGGAACAGCCAATGGGGGCTCTGCAATGACCGCTATCTGGGACATGGTATCTCCTAATTTATCGCAATTTTATCTATCCAAATGGTAAACAAATTCTGAATGGAGCCGTGTGGCAGAGAGGAGAGCCGTCATGACAAGTGCCGTCGAAATTGAATATCTTGGCGGTCCGGCGATTGCCGATCTTACGCTCACAGATGCGGAAATTCTCGATGCCGTTGAGGCCGGGCTGGTGGCCGCTGGGCGTGGTGAGACGGTGATCGAGCCGCGCATGCATCTCCGCCCCGACGCCGAAATTGACGGGCACTTCAATGTCTTGCGTGGCTTTGTGGCACCGCTTGGCCTCGCTGGGATCAAAGTCGTCGGCGATTTTCATGGCAACTACAAGCAAGGTCTTCCGTCCGAGATGGGGCTGCTGAACCTCTTCGATCCAATGACCGGGACGCCCCGCGCCATTGTTGACGCGGCTGGCCTGACGGACATGCGCACAGGCGCTGTGACCGCTTTGGGAGCCAAATATCTGGGGCCTGCAAATCCCAAGATACTGGGGCACATAGGTGCACGTGGTACAGCATATTGGAACGTTCGGTTGCTGGACCACCTGTTCGACTTTGACGAGATCCGCGTACACTCACGTCGCGCTGAAAGCCGGACGCCGTTTGCGGCACGGCTCTCCGAGGATCTCGGCAAGCCCGTCATTGCCACATCCGATTGGCAAGACTGCCTTGAAGGCGCGGATATCCTGGTCGAGGCAAGCCGCTTGCAGGAACCGGCGCCACTCTTTGACAGTAGCTGGGTCAAGGCAGGTGCCTTGGTCATTCCTTACGGAACCATGAGTGCCCTGCCTCTTGATTTTACGGATAGATTCGATGCGTTCGTCATGGATGATCTGGGCCAGATGGATGCCGGCCCCTTCGGTGCGCTGCGTCCGCATATCAATGCCGGGAAGATCTCAAAGAGCTCCTTCTACGCCGAGATCGGTGAGATCGCAGCAGGGTTGAAACCGGGGCGTGAGCGGGCCGGTCAGACCATGTTGTTCTGGCATCGCGGATTGGCGAAATCCGATATCGCGCTGGGAGCATTCATGTTGGAAAAAGGCCCGAGGACTTGGGCTGGTGCAACGCCTGACATGTGCTTGAGGCTCGGTGTTGCTTTAACGTTTGTCGCCGGGATTGCCACTGTATGGCAAGTGTATGGCATGCGTATGTCAAGCGTATGACAGGAAGTCGATCTGTCGTTGACGGCAAACGCGTCAAGGCGCGCTGAACGCCCCGGTTTGAACACGTGCGGCAAGTGTTTCGATTTCCTCGGACAAGGCACGATCAGCCTGCAATGGCCTGACATCCTCCCGCACAGTCGCCATGGTGCGTGTTAGTACAGGCGCGATTTGCGGCAGTGTTCTAAGTTCGACCGCCTGGGTCGAGATCATCAGCTCCATTGCCGTCAGCCGATCCAACCGATCCGCAATCTGATCCAGTGCCTTTGCCGGGATCGCGGAATGCGTGACAACGTCCTCTACGCCATCGGCTGCTGCCGACGGATAGACCGGACTGGGGGCTGCAAGCTGGGCTATTTCTGAGAACAACGCCTCGGCGGTTTTCATGGCAGGTGCAAAACCAGCAGATGCCGGGTCGCCAGCGCCCAAACCGACAGGCAGGTCGGTGAATCTGGGATGAACCTGTTTGGACATGCGCGCCACCTGTGCGGCCGCGAGATGTGTCAGCGCCTGTGTGACCGCGCCAAGTGAAATGGTCAGATGTGGTGTCAGGTAGGCACCGGTTGAAAGAACTTCGCCATCCGCCAGAACAGCCGGGTTGTCCGGGGCGCCATTCAGTTCGATGTCCAGTGTGGCCTCGGCCGTTTCCAGTGCCGCGAAAACAACACCATGTAGCTGGGCAATATTGCGCAGAGAAAGAGGATCCTGCACCCGCCGCGCTTGGCCTGGTCGGGTCAGGTCCGATCCAGCCAGCCGATCGAGAATGCCCCGTGCTGCCTTGGCTTGTCCGGGCTGCGGATGCAGGTCCAGAACGCGCGGATCAAACGGTGTCAGATTTGCACGAAAGCCTTCTAGTGTCAGAGCGGCCGCAGTCTGAGCGCTCTCCAACGAGCAGCGCAATCGGCACAATCCCAACGCGGCAAGGGCGACGGTTACGCTGGAGTGGCTGGCCAGGGCCAATCCCTCTCGCGGTCCCGGTCGGTAGGGCTCGATGCCTGCCATCGCCAAAGCGGTTGCCGCCGGGCGTGGCCCATCGGCTGTGTCCATCATGCCTTCGCCGACAACGGCCAGTCCCATTGTCGCGGCCCACATCAGATCTGCGGCGCCGATGGAACCTGTCTCGCGGACGATGGGCGTCAGACCCGCGTTCAGGCAAGCAACCATCATGTCTGCCAACGCAGGGTCGGTGCCTGCCGCACCCAGCAGCAACGTGTTGACCCTGATGGCAAGTGCGGCCCGAATCACGGGGAACGGGAGGGCTGTGCCCACCGCGTGCGCCCGTCCACGCAGAGTATTCAGCGACATGGCCGCCTGTTCTGCGGCTGAAAGGCGTTCGACCACACGAGGCCCAAGCCCTGTCGTGATGCCATACATCGGTCGACCTTCATCAATTGCCTGTTGCAGCGCCGCATGGGTCCGAGCCATGCGGGCAAGTCCGACCTCGGCCAGCGCGATTTTGGCGCCTTTGCTGATTGCGACAACTGCAGAAGGCGTGATGCCATGGCCATTGAGTGTGATTGTGCCAGTCATACAGCCTCGCGCGGTTTACTTGGATGGTGAATCAGATACCAACATGGGCGTGCAAACGGAGGCAAGACATGTGGCAGTTCTGGGTGGATCGTGGTGGTACCTTCACCGATATTGTGGGTCGGCGGCCAGATGGCGGGATTGTCACGCACAAATTGTTGAGTGAAAACCCCGAGCAGTATCGTGACGCCGCTGTGCAAGGGATCCGTGATTTGCTGGGCCTGGGCAAGGGCACACCCATTCCTCAGGGCACGATCGAAGCGGTGAAGATGGGCACGACGGTGGCCACAAATGCGCTTTTGGAGCGCAAGGGTGACGCCACTCTGCTTATGATTACCAAAGGGTTTGGGGATTTGTTGCGTATTGGGTATCAGGCGCGACCCAGGCTGTTCGACCTGCACATTCAGTTGCCGGAACTCTTATATAAGACTGTCACCGAAGTGCCTGAGCGTTTGGCGGCAGACGGAAGTCTTGTAGAAGACCTCGATGAAAGCACCGCACGCGCTGCGCTGAAGGCCGCCAAGGCCGATGGCATCGACGGTGTCGCGATCGCGTTCATGCACGCCTATCTCAATCCTAAGCATGAAGCCCGCGTTGCGGCCATTGCGGCAGAGGAGGGGTTCAGTCAGATCTCAACCTCGCATCAGACGTCGCCGCTGATGAAGCTGGTTTCACGTGGAGACACGACAGTTGTGGACGCCTACTTGTCGCCGATTTTGCGGCGGTACGTGAATCAGGTGGCGGATGAGTTGGGGACCTCGGAAGGCGCACGTCTGATGTTCATGCAATCGAATGGTGGCTTGACGGATGCCTCGCTGTTCCAGGGCAAGGACGCGATTCTATCAGGCCCGGCGGGCGGCGTGGTTGGCATGGTCAAGACTGGCGAATTGGCGGGCCACGACCGGCTGATTGGGTTCGATATGGGTGGAACCTCGACCGATGTCTGTCATTATGCCGGGGCCTATGAGCGGTCTTTTGAAACCGAGGTGGCTGGCGTCCGCATGCGCGCGCCTATGATGAACATACACACGGTCGCCGCAGGTGGCGGATCCATTTTGTTCTTCCGTGACGGACGTTTCCAGGTGGGTCCTGAGTCCGCAGGTGCAAACCCCGGCCCTGCCTGTTACCGCCGTGGCGGGCCGCTGACCGTGACCGATTGCAACGTGATGCTGGGCAAGCTGTCGTCTCGACACTTCCCTGCGGTGTTCGGACCGAACGCTGATGCGCCACTGGATGTCGAGGTGGTCCGTGAGAAGTTTATTGCGCTGGCTGCGGAGATCGCCGACGCGACTGCCGAGGCTCCAAAATCGCCGGAGGAAACAGCGGAGGGCTTCCTGCGCATTGCCGTCGAAAACATGGCGAACGCCATCAAGAAGATCTCGGTGCAGCGCGGCTATGACGTGACCCGTTACACCTTGCAGTGCTTCGGTGGCGCGGGTGGTCAGCATGCCTGTCTGGTCGCCGATGCGCTTGGCATGGAGACGGTCTTTGTGCATCCATACGCTGGTGTTCTCTCGGCATATGGCATGGGCCTTGCCGAGATCAGAGCGCTTCGCGAACAGGCGTTCGAGCGTGGTATTTCTGATTTGCCAGCGGCTGCGGAGGCTCTGACTGCTCTTGGTGCGCAGGCGCGCAAGGAAGTGCAGGAGCAAGGTGTGGACGAGTCTTCCATAAGACTCGAGAAGCGTGCACACCTCCGGTATCGTGGCTCCCATCAGGCGTTGGAGGTGGATTTTGGCACCGAGGCCGAGCTGCGCGAACGCTTCGACGCAGCGCACAAGGCCCGATATGGCTTTTCGGCTGGTGACCGCGAATTGGTGATCGAAGCGCTGGCCGTCGAAGCTATCGGCGGAGCATCCGAAGTCACGGATCCCAAGCAAACACTCACCGACACTGCTGCCGCAGTTGTAGACCATCTGGACATCGTTACGGGCGGAGCCGCACATAGTGTTCCGCTTTATGACCGGGACGCCATGCTGCCGGGCCAGGTTGTGCAAGGGCCCGCGATTATCAAAGAGCCCACGGGTACCAACGTGATCGAGCCGGAATGGCAGGCTGCGATCAACGCTTACGGGCATTTGATCCTGACGCGGAGCAAGCCTCTGCAACGGGCCGAAGCAGTCGGTACAGACGCCGATCCGGTGATGTTGGAGGTGTTCAACAACCTCTTCATGTCTATCGCCGAGCAGATGGGTGCGACGCTTGCCAACACAGCTTATTCTGTCAACATCAAGGAAAGGCTGGACTTTTCCTGTGCTCTGTTCGACCCGACTGGCGGCCTGGTGGCAAATGCTCCGCATGTGCCCGTGCATCTGGGCTCCATGTCCGAGTCAATCCGGACCGTGATTCGCCTGAACCCTGACATGAAACCCGGTGATGTATTTGTGCTGAACGCGCCCTTCAACGGCGGTACGCATCTGCCGGATGTGACCGTGATCACCCCGGTGTTTGGCGAGGACAACACGGCGTTGTTCTACGTGGCCTCACGCGGGCATCACGCGGATATCGGCGGCAAGACGCCGGGGTCCGGCCCGCCCGATTCAACCCATATCGAGGATGAGGGTGTCCTGATCGACAACTTCAAAATGATCGATGGAGGCATGTTCCGCGAGGCCGAAACGCGGGCACTGCTGGCTTCGGGCAAGTACCCGTGCCGCAATATCGACGAGAACATGGCTGATCTTGCCGCTCAGGTTGCTGCCAACGAGACGGGTGTGCGCGAGGTCCAGCGGATGATCGCTCAGTTCGGCCTCAAGACTGTTCATGCCTACATGCACCATGTGCAGGCGAATGCCGAGGAATGCGTGCGCCGTGTGATCACTGCGCTGCGAGACGGTCAGTACGACTACGAGCTTGACAATGGCGAGTTCATCCGCGTTGCCGTGCGCGTGAATGCCGAGGCTCGTACCGCCGAGATCGACTTCACCGGCACCGCTGACAAGAACCCGTTCAACTACAATGCGCCGCTGGCCGTGTGCCATGCGGTGGTGCTCTACGTGTTCCGCACCTTGGTGGGCGCTGACATTCCGTTGAACGAGGGTTGCTTCAAGCCGCTGAACATCATCGCGCCCGAGGGGTCGATGATCAATGCGCAGTACCCGGCTGCCGTGATCGCGGGCAATACCGAGGTCAGCCAGCTCATGTGCAACGCGCTGATGGCCGCGCTGGGTGTCATGGCCGGCTCTCAGGCCACCATGAACAACTACATCTGGGGCAACGCGCGGCTGCAGAATTACGAGACGATCTGTGGCGGGACCGGTGCGGGACCTGATTTCGACGGGTGCTCGGCGAGCCAAACCCATATGACCAACACCCGCGGTACCGATCCCGAGATGCTCGAGTTTCGCTTTCCCGTGCGGCTTGAGGAGTATTCGATCCGGCGTGGGTCCGGCGGGCAGGGCGCGCATAACGGTGGCGACGGGATCACGCGGCGTATGCGCTTCCTCGAGCAGATGACCGTGACGACCCTCGGCTCGCATCGCCGTGTGGCGCCTTTTGGGGCGGCGGGCGGTGCTCCGGGCGAAGTAGGCCGCGAGTGGATCGAGCGGGCTGACGGCACCCGGACCGAGCACAAGGGCAATGACCAGAACGAGCTTCATCCTGGCGATGTGTTCGTGATGCAGACGCCTTCGGGAGGTGGCTATGGAGCGTCCTGACGGACCGCATGCTTTGCTGCGTGGCCAAGGGCGCTTCGTTGAAGACGAGATCCGGCCGGGAATGCTTCACATGGCCGTGTTGCGTTCGCCCGTGGCGCATGGGCTGATCGCATCGCTGGATGTCACCAATGCGGGCACCATGCAGGGCGTGCACCTCGTTCTGACCGCCGATGAGCTGGCCCGCGAAGCTGTGGGGCCTATCGGACTGCGCGCGCCACTTGCCGACCCCGAAAACGGCACTTTCCACGAGCCGCGCCGGGCCGTTCTGGCAGAGAAAAAAGTCGCCTATGTGGGGCATCCGCTGGCTGCGGTTGTGGCCACATCTCCCGAGGCGGCGCTCGATGCGCTGGAAACCATCGAACTTGATATCGAGCCCTTGCCGGGCATCACCGACCCGCGCGCTGCGGAGGTGGGGCCGCAGATCTGGCCCGAGGTGCCAAACAACACCGCCTTTCGCTGGCAGAAAGGCAACGGCAATGAAACAGACCGGCTGATAGCTTCCGCGGCGCACGTCATCACGTCCGAAATTGTTCATCCGCGGATCGCGATTGCCCCTGTCGAGACGCGCGGTGCGTTGGGCGAGTATGCGGATGGCTACTACACCCTGACGACGCCGAGCCAGGGCGTGTCTTCACTGCGCACAGCCTTGTCCAGTGTGCTTGGCATCGATCAGTCAGATCTGCGTGTTATGACGCATCAGGTCGGCGGCAGCTTCGCGGTGAAGATCTGGCCGTATCCCGAGCACGCCTTGGTTCTGCTTGCTGCAAGGTTGACGGGCCACCCGGTTCGCTGGATCTCTTCGCGGTCCGAAGCGTTCCTGTCCGATGTGCCGGGACGTGCCCGTGCGGATCTCGGGATCTTGGCGCTGGATGCTGAGGGCCGTTTTCTGGCCTTCCGGATCGAGGCGGATGCCGACATGGGTGCGTTTTTGAACCCTGCCGCGCCTTCGATCGTCAGCATGGGGGCCGTGCGGCCTTTCGGGCAAGTCTATCACATCCCCGGCCAGCACTACCGTGTCGCGGCCCGGCTGACGACTGCGCCGCCTACGGATGCCTATCGGGGTGCGGGCAAGCCCGAGTCGACGCTGACACTCGAGCGGTTGATCGACATGGCGGCGCGTGAGCTTGGGATTGACGGGGCCGAACTTCGGCGGCGGAACCTCATCCAGCCATCCCAACTGCCCTATGCAACCCCGATGGCAGAGACCATCGATGCCGGTGATTTCCCTGCGATGCAGGATGCGGTCGAGAAGGCAGCGGACTGGGCCGGGTCAGACGCGCGCAAGGCGGCCTCCCGGTCAGGCGGGCTGTGGCGTGGGGTATCGATCGGCTTCCAGATGCACGCTACGGGCGGTGCGGTGTCCGAGGTGTCCTCTGTCCGGGCGCATACGGATGGAACTGTTGAGATCCGCTCTGGCAGTCAGGATTCAGGACAGAGCCACGCAGAGACCCTCGCTCGGATCGCCGCTGAAGTTCTGGATCTGCCGGCCTCGCAGATCCGTGTCGCACAAGGTGACAGCGACTGGGAAGGAATCGCGGGCGCAACAGGCGGCTCGAACCTTCTGCCGGTGACAGCGCCGACGGTGCACCGTGCGACAAAAGCGATGCTGGATCGTGCACGCGCGGCGGCATCCGAGATGCTGGAGGCTTCAGAGGCGGATCTCGACTACGGTCAGGGCGCCTTCCGGATTTCAGGCACCGACCGCATAGTCACACTTGCCGCAGTGGCTGCTGACATGGAAGCCCGCGACGAGAACTGCATGGCGCAGCTTGCATTCGAAGGCGGCCATACGACGTGGCCAAACGGAGCCTCGGTCTGCGAGGTTGAACTTGATCCC
>JBGCFK010000373.1:0-9704 GCA_045106875.1 Paracoccaceae bacterium
TTGTGGTCGTGGATGCGGTCCTCACCCTGATATGGCTCTTCGTAGATTGGTATGTTCAGTCCGCCCTCGGGCATCTCAAAATCGGTGGGCATGGCGATTTCAACGCGCTCGGGATGGCCATCGACCACCGCGGTCGCCTCCACGGTGTCCTTCATGCACTTGATGCCGACCCACATGCCGGAATAGCGGGACATTGCCCAGCCGGTGATGCAGTAGTCCAACAACTCCTGCACGCCTGCGGGCGAGAGAATCGGCATCATCGCGTCCATCAGCGCCAGTTCGGACTGGTGCAAGGTCGTGGAGGATTCGCCCGTATGGTCGTCGCCCATGGCCACAAGCACACCGCCAAGAGGCGATGAACCTGCGACATTGGCATGGCGGAACACGTCGCCCGAACGGTCCACGCCCGGGCCTTTACCGTACCAAAGTCCGAAGACGCCGTCGTACTTGCCTTCGCCGCGAAGCTCGGCCTGCTGTGCGCCCCAAAGCGCGGTGGCGGCAAGGTCCTCGTTCAGCCCTGCATTGAACTTGATCTGCGCGGGCTCGAGGAACTTTTGCGCTGACTGGAATGTGCCATCGACCGCACCCAGCGGCGAGCCGCGGTAGCCTGTGACGTAACCTGCGGTGTTGTGGCCTGCGAACTTGTCCCGCGCACGCTGCATCAACGTTGCGCGCACAAGGGCCTGTGTTCCGCTGAGCAGGACCGTCGAGCGGTCCAGGTCATACCGGTCGGTCAGCTTGACATCGCGCAGGTCCATGTTGGCTCCTTTGGATTGGTTACTGAAAAAAGGTAAGCGATAGTGACCTTATTTGTCCAGCTTTGTCGTGCCACGATAGGGAGACCCTTGCTGTTCCTGCAACCCCCTCAGGCGCGTCGGACCGCAAATCGCGTGCTTGATTCAAATGCTATTTGATCGTGACGTCGACCCCACTACAGTCGACCTGCCGCTACCGGAGCCGAACCGCCCATGACGACGATCCTGACATGACCTCAATCCTGATTGCGCAACCGACAACTGGCACGGTCGTAACCAGCACTGTAGCCTATCTGATGGCTTTGGTCGGCCGGTTCAATCGCGAGGGGATTTCGTGGGGTTACCAACATCTGTCCCTGTCGGACATTGTCGTGTCGCGGAATATCTTTGCCAGTCACGTCATCGCAGACAATCGGTTCACGCACCTTCTGTTCATCGACTCGGACATGGGGTTTCACGCCGAGACAATCCTTGGGTTGCTGGAATACGGCAAGCCAGTGACTGCCTGTGCCTGCCCCAAGCGATATCTGGGTTGGGACAAGCTACGCGCAGGGGCAGATTCGGAGGCCGACGCACGTCCGAAAGGCAAGCGTCTTTCGACACCGGATCTGGTAGATGCGCTGTTGGACTACAACGTCGACACGAAGCGGTTTGATGGAACACCCTGGAAGGCGAAGCGCGATGGCAAGTTCCTCTCGGTTCCTGCTATCGGGACGGGGATCATGTTGATCCACCGGGATGTATTCGAGATCATGCTGGCCCGGAATGTCGCCGTTCCGAGGCCTGGCCACAACGACCTGCCGCTCCTTGGCCACGCACCTTACTGCGACTTCTTCTCATGCATTCCAACACCGGATGGCTCTTTGATCGAGAGCGAGGACATCTCATTCTGCAAGCGTTGGGTCGAGGATTGCGATGGCGAGATCTGGGCTGACATCGATAGCCGTATCCTGCATTTTGGTATGCGTGGCCACTCTGGGCGCTATTTACCGAACGCCCTGAACGATTTCCCGGATATTGCCCATGGGTGACAAAGATGACTGAAAAGCCCGTGTTGCTGATTGCCCTGCCAACAATGGGTGAGATCTCGACGCCGACGGTCAAATGCCTGATCGGGCTGACCCAGGCACTGGCGCGGGCGAAGATAGCGTTCGGGTTCGAGACCTATGAATTCTCGGACATCGTGTTCTCGCGCAACCAGTTGATGAGCATCTTTCAGACCCGCAAGCAGTTCACACACATGCTGATGCTGGACTCGGACATGTCGGTCGAGCCCAAGGCAATCTTTAGGTTGTTGGAATTCGGCGCGGACTTTGTGGCAACTGCCTATCCGCAGAAAAATCCCAAATGGAACCGGTTACGCGAACTTGTCGAGGCGGAGGCGGGATTGCCTGAAGACCAGAAATCCTCGATTGCAGAGATTTTGAGCCGGACCTGGACGTGGAATCACCAGTTGGCTGATTTTGGTGGTGCGCGATGGGTGCCGAAGCAGAAGAACGGCTTTATCACCGTTCCCGCCACCGGCACCGGGCTAATGTTGTTGTCGCGCCGGGTCCCAGAGATGATGATCAAGAAGGGTGTTGTATTGCGCAAACCGCGCCTCGAGACGGTGCCTTTGCACAAGGGGTTGGAGTATCATGACTACTTCAGCCATCTCACTTCGCCCGATGGCGGCCTGATGTATGGTGAGGATCAGAGCTTTTGCATGCGCTGGACCTATCACTGCAAGGGCGATCTTTGGCTGGATACCGAATCCACGGTCAATCATTTTGGAAACAAGGCGCATATCGGACGCTATGCCGACCAGGTCGCGGCGGATTTTCCCGACTTCCAGGACGTGGATTGACAGATATGCCCGACCAGACGGGCTCTTCACTGGCGTGAAGAGATGCGCTTTCTGGTGCCCGGATCTGCCGCAACACCAGGAATGCTGATCGAGCGTCACATTACCGGTCGACAGAAATAAAAAAGGCCCAGGATTGACCCGGGCCTCTCATGGGCGTTCTGCAACCTCTATGGTCAGCTTGGCTGTGGTTCCATCCCTGGATCTGTTTCGCCATCACCGCGACGTGGTTTTCCGGCTTTTGGGATTGCCGAGTGCCCTCCGCCATCCTTGGTCGGTGGTGGCGCGTCCGCATCATCCGACCGGTTCAACGGCTCACCTGCAATCACCTTGGCGATCTCGTCATGGGTCAGCGTCTCATATTCGATCAGACCCTGCGCCAGCCGTTCGAACTCGTCGTTCTTGTCGGTCAGGATGCCTTTGGCAGTACCGTAGGCTTCATCGATCAGACGACGCACTTCTTCTTCGATGACTTTCTGGGTATCGCTAGAAATACGGCTGGCACCCGCGGAGTATGATCCAAGGAAGCTTTCCTGTTCGTCGGAATAGTCGATATTGCCAACTTTGTCCGACATGCCGAACCGTGTGACCATCGCACGAGCGATCTTGGACACTTGCTGAATGTCGCTGACAGGACCGGAGGTTACGTCTTCCTCTCCGTACTTGATCTCCTCCGCGGCCTTCCCTGCCATGGCCATGGCCAGCTGCGAAGTATACTTGGTTTTGGAGGTCGAGTAGCTGTCACGCTCCGGTACTGACATCACGAGACCCAGCGCGCGGCCGCGTGGGATGATCGTCGCCTTGTAGATCGGGTCGTGTTGCGGCACATACCACCCCACCAACGCATGACCAGCCTCGTGATACGCTGTCTTTTCCTTTTCTTCATCGGTCATGACCATCGAGCGACGTTCCGCGCCCATCATCACCTTGTCCTTTGCGAACTCGAAATCGTCCATGGTTACCAGACGTTTATCGGCCCGCGCTGCGGCCAACGCTGCCTCGTTCACCAGATTTGCGAGGTCAGCACCCGAAAAGCCCGGTGTCGAGCGCGCGATGTCCCGCAGGTTTACATTCGGAGCCAAAGGCACCTTGCGTGCGTGCACCTGGAGGATCTTTTCGCGGCCTTTGATGTCCGGGTTGTTCACAGTCACCTGCCGGTCAAAGCGGCCCGGACGCAACAGCGCAGGATCCAGCACGTCAGGACGGTTGGTTGCTGCGATCAGAATGACGCCTTCATTCGCTTCGAACCCATCCATCTCGACCAGCAGCTGGTTGAGTGTTTGCTCGCGCTCGTCATTGCCGCCGCCATAGCCGGCGCCGCGGTGGCGCCCAACAGCGTCAATCTCGTCAATAAAAACAATGCACGGCGCGTTTTTCTTGGCCTGCTCGAACATGTCCCGGACACGGGACGCACCCACGCCAACGAACATTTCCACGAAATCCGAGCCCGAGATGGTGAAGAACGGCACGCCTGCCTCGCCCGCAATCGCGCGCGCAAGCAGGGTCTTACCGGTACCCGGAGGCCCAACCAACAATGCGCCCTTCGGGATCTTGCCACCCAGCCGCGAGTATTTCTGCGGGTCCTTCAGGAACTCGACAATCTCTTCAAGCTCTTCTTTAGCTTCATCAATCCCGGCCACATCGTCAAACGTAACCTTGCCGGAGCGCTCGGTCAGAAGCTTGGCCTTGGACTTGCCAAATCCCATGGCGCCACGACCGCCGCCCTGCATCCGGTTCAGCATGAAGAACCAGAAGCCGATCAGCAGCAGCATCGGTAGAAGATAGACGCTCATCATCGACAGGAATGACCGTTCCTGCGGCGTCACCTCAACCTGCACCCCTTTGGCAATCAGATCATCCGTGATATCATCGCCGAAATCACGCACAGTGGTGTAGCGGCGGTTATCCGTCGAAGTAATGGTGACTTGCTCGCCGTCGATCACGACCGATCGCACTTCGCCATTGTCGACACGCTGTTTGAATTCGGAGAAGCTCCATTCATTCGCGCGGCCGTTCGAGGAACCATCCTGAAGTACGCTGAACAGCGTGACCATCAGAAGGATCAAGATCCCCCAAAAGACGAGATTCTTCGTGTTACCCAAGGTTTCAGGTCCTTTCTGCGAGCGAACAAGCGCCGGTACGTTCCAAGTTTGGAACTCGTAACATAAGGTCGTAGTAGCCGGAGTTAAGGGCAAAGGCCACTTCTTCCATCGGGTGGGACACTACGCCTTCGTCAAAGGGGCGTGCTCGGGGCGGATGGTGACAGTATTTCCCTTTGCCTCGATCAGGCACCCGGCAAGAGTCGTTCGCAATGGAGTGGCTCCTGTCAGACGTACAAACAGCGACTCCAGCGCGCGAAACCGTGGGCGGTAGTCGTTGCCCCCGATGCGAGTCAGCTGGTCAGCCAGAAAACGCATTGCGGTGTCCGGGACGGCGTTGCGCAGGGCAGTGCGGTCGATTGCCGCTTGGTCGCGGCCCGACGTTTGCAGGGCCGTTGCCGCCAGCCGGGCAGCGTCAGCGTGCAGAACCTCGACCTGCCGGCGCAACCTGTCTGCGGTGTCGGCCAGCCCCTCAATCGTCAAACCGATCGGAGCGAGTGTCTCAAGTGCCTGCCGCGCCTTGATCCTGTCAAAGCTGGGATCTGCGTTCGACGGATCCTCCGCCCACGCAATTCCGCGCGTACGCAGCCAATCACGCAACATCACGCGACGCACCCGAAGAAGCGGTCTTGCGAAGGTAACTCCATGGAATACCCGCGTATCAGCCATGCCCGCCAGACCCTCCGCCCCTGACCCGCGTGCCAGCCGCATCAGAACTGTCTCTGCCTGATCGTCCATCGTATGTGCCAGCAGGATCGTATCAAGGCCACGCGTTCGCGCCCATTCTGCCAGCGCCCTGTATCGCGCATCGCGCGCATTTGCTTGCAGATTGCCGGGATCGTCCGCCAATCCACTTACGGGAAGGATTGCGTGCGGGATCGAATGCTCCGTGCAGTAGGCGGCAACCATCTCGGCTTCATCCGTGGCCTCTGCCCGGAGGCCGTGGTTCACTGTCGCCGCAAACAACTTTTGTGCCCGCGTTTCGTGCATCATGGCCAGTAGCGCCATGGAATCGCCGCCGCCCGAGACGGCTACACCTATTGAACCGGCTGGCAGGAGGCGCTGAAACGCCTCGATGATTTCATTTGGTAGACCCGGTCCGGCCTTAACCACAGGTCAGCTGATCCGCCTCGGCATCGGCCTGGCTGACAGCATCGCTCGAGTTTGGATACTGGCTGCGTACTTCGCGAAGCGTGAGACAGGCCTCGTTCAACTGACCCAATCGTCCCAGCGTCATGCCAAGCTTCAGCAGGTTATAGGGTGCCTGAGGCCCTGCACGGTCCGAGTTGTATCCGTTCAGATAGCTCTTCGCCGCCTCGGCCTGGATTCCGCGGACTGACAGGCTCTCGCCCAACCAATACCATGCATCGCCCGTCAGCGGACTGCCGGGATAACGAGTGAGAAACTGGCGAAGGCGATCTTCGGCCTGGTCGAAGCGCCCTTGGCGAACGTCTTCAACTGCGCGTTCATAGTCGCCCTGCTCGCTGGCCGAGACGGCTGCATTTTCCTGCCCGCCGGATATGCCGACACCGGAGTTTTGCGAATCTGGCAGCAAAGGTTGAGATTGCGCCTGGGACGGGTCGCCGCCTTCAAGCTCGGTCAGGCGGAATTCGATATCGCCAAAGCGGCGTTCAGCTTCCTGTGAAAGCTGGGTGATCTGGTTCTGCATCCGCTCGACCTGAGCGGTCAGGCGACGGAGTTCGCCTTCCATGGCTGCGGCGTCACCGGTGCTTGCGCGCGCGGAGGGCGCCACAGATCCAACGGTTCCGCCGAGGCGTGCGCGAATATCTGCCAATTCTGCATCCAGGATGTCGAGCCGATAGCGTAGGTCTTCCGGCGAGGAAGACCCCTGCCATTGCTGTGCGACAGCAGGTACCGACGTGGCACTGGCAAACGCAACCGTGAGTGCCATGCAAAGGCCAAGACCGGTCGATTTGAAAATTCTGGTCATCTGATCATCCCCTTCAAGCCGCCCCCGGCCATGCAGGCTCCCTCAAATGCCCTCCAACTTGACGGAGGGCTTACCGGCGCCGCAGAGGCGCCGGTAGAGTTGGCCCAACGCTTAGCTGGTTGGCGCGCCTGCAACGACACTGACGCCGCGGCGGTTCTGGCTCCAGCTGTTCGCATCTGATCCAAGTGCAACCGGCCGTTCCTTGCCGAATGTCACTGCGCGCAGGCGGGCTGCCGGCACGCCTTGCGAGATCAGGTAGCTGCGCACCGAGTTTGCCCGGCGTGCGCCCAGTGCAAGGTTGTACTGGCGTGTGCCGCGTTCATCCGCGTGGCCTTCGATGGTCACGTTGGTCCCAGGGTTGGCCGACAGCCATTGAGCCTGACGCTGCAGGGTCGACTGGGCATCGCCGTCCAGACGATGCTGGTCAGTCCCGAAGAAAACGCGGTCGCCTACAACCTGATTGAAATAAGCAACCGAGTTTGGCGATGGACCACCCGTTCCGGACGTGTTGGCGCCCGAGTTGACCCCGGTGTTTGCGGTTGGCTTTGCCGCTTCATCGGACGAACAGCCTGCGACGGCAATTGCCGCCACCAGCGCAATGGCTGAAATGATCTTCATTGTTTTGGCCTCCTAAGCCTGTCTCACGCTTCAGTCCCCGGGATTCAACCCCAAGGAATTCCTGACCTGCCCCATCGCATCGCAATAGCAGGCCTCTCGCTCGTTGTCACACCTCACACCCCCATGCGTACTTTCGTCTCTATTTGCGCAGTGGTGACCAGGCCGGGTCCGATGCAGCCCCGGGTGTGGAGACCCTCCGCATCGCACGCCCGGTTACATCGATAGACATGATACTGGCCGACCCACGCGCGCCGGGGCTTTCCCGGTAGAACATCAAAACGCGTCCGTTTGGTGCGAAGGTCGGGCCTTCGTCCAGAAAGCTTGTGGACAGCAACCGTTCGTCCGACCCGTCTGGACGCATGACACCCACGTGAAAGCGACCGCTGACGATCTTTGTAAAGGCGATCAGGTCTCCCTTTGGCGACCAGACAGGAGTTCCGTAAGAACCGTTACCAAAGCTGATTCGCCGTCCCTCGCCGCCGCCTGCGGACATCACATAAAGCTGCTGCCGCCCGGACCGGTCACTCTCAAACACGATTTGACTGCCATCGGGCGAGTAGCTGGGCGAGGTTTCGATTCCCGGACTGCGCGTCAGGCGTCGCTTGCGCCGGGACGAGAGGCTCATGGCATAGAGGTCGGTATTGCCGTCCTGGCTGAGCGAAAAGATCACTTCGCTGCCGGTTGGCGAGAATTGCGGAGCGAATGTCATGCCGGGGAACGAGCCCAGTCGCTCGCGTTGGTTGGTGTTCAGGTTCATCAGATACACTTCGGGCGAGCCGGTATTGTACGAGATGTAAAGGATCTGCTGATCGTTTGGCGAAAAACGCGGAGAAAGCACCAGACCCGAGGTGTCAGGCAGATAGCGCACATTGGCCCCGTCCTGATCCATTACTGCGAGGCGTTTCTTACGATCTCCCTTGGACCCGCTTTCTGCGACAAACACCACTCGGCTGTCGAAATAAGGACCTTCTCCCGTCAGCGTGCCATAGGCGCCATCCGAAATCTTGTGGCCCACACGGCGCCAATCACGTGGATCGGCCAGGATCTGCTGACCATCCAACTGTTCTTCTGCTTGAGTGTCGAAAACGCGAAACTGGGCGATCAGCCGTCCGTCACCTGCCTGCGATACTGATCCTGTGACCAGAGCCGAGGCATTGATTGCGCGCCAATCGGCGAACTGTGGAACCTGGTTGAAGTCTGTGATCGCCTGGATATGTGCCTCGCGGGGAACGATCTCGAACAGGCCGGTTCCCGCAAGATTTGCCTCGATGATGGCGCGAATGTCGTCGGCCCGCGCAGCCAATCCGCTTGGTGCGACAAAATTGGCAATCGCGATCGGTACTGGCTCGAAGCTTGGATCGGAGATGTCGATAATCGGCTCGCCGTCAAGCTCCTGCGCCTGAGCAACTGGCTGTCCGGCGGCAAACATCAGCGCAAGTGCGCATGCAAACAAGAAACGAAGACCCGTCATGATACTTTCCCAACACCGTCAATCGAGAACCGGAAGTTCAACGTCTTCCATCGTGGATATTTGTCGCGCGGCAGGCGTTTGAACTCGCCCGCGCGGGACGCTCGTATGATGGCCCTGCGACCCGCGTCGAACAATGCCTTCTGCGAACCTGCATTGCCACCCTTGGCCGAGCGCCGTTCGGGCTTGCCCTGAATGGACCCGTCCGCCTTGAGCCGCACACGGATGACAACCTGCAAACCGCGATCCGATCGGTCGCCGCTATACGTGTAGTATTTCTTGATGCCCAAGCGCAGTGCATCGCGCTCCCCCCTGTTCAGGCGCGCGGCCTTGACAGCCGAGGATCCGCCCGCAGGTTTGGTTGCCTTGGGCTTGGCGGGTTTGTCAGTCTTCTTCTTGTTGGCTGCGGCGATCTTTGCCTGTTTCTTGGCCTCGGCGTCCTCACGGGCGCGACGTTTGGCGTCTTCCTTGGCCTTCTGTTCCGCAGCCAGAGCTTCTTCCTGCTCGGCGGCAGCCCGTGCCGCGGCGGCGAGATCAGCAGGTTTGGCGATGGGAATGCGCGCTTCCTGCGGAGCGGGACCTTCCGGCGCTTCAGGCTGTGTTTCGACCGTCTCGACGGGTTCAGGTTCCTGAACGGGCTCGGGCTCGGGCTGCTTCTCAGCAACTGCTTCGGGGGTCTGTTCCTGTGGAATCTGATCTGGCTCGGGCTCGACCTTTTCGGGCTCCGGCTCCGGCTCGGGCGGTGGGCTCGGCTTTAGCCCCGGCACAGGTGGCTGAATCGAGGCCAAAGGCTGCAGCGGTTCGGTCGAGGCAGGGCTCTCGGGCTCCGTGGACTGGCGGTCCAGCTCGTCCGGGGTCGGAACTTCTGCGATGCTTTCGCGTGGTGCTTCCGTCGGCACGTTCACGGGGGGCGGAGTGAACTGGATCACCGGCTCTGCCGGGCGCGGGGCAGGGACATCGACTTCTTCAA
>JBGCFK010000374.1:0-4280 GCA_045106875.1 Paracoccaceae bacterium
TTCGACCATGGCGCGCTGCATACCGACATGTGGAAGACGCAGGGGCTGAAGCAGGCGCTGGATCATTACGGCTTTGACGCGGCCTTTGGCGGGGCCCGCCGCGACGAGGAGAAATCCCGCGCCAAGGAGCGCGTCTTCTCCTTCCGCACCGCGACCCATGGCTGGGACCCGAAGAACCAGCGCCCGGAGGTCTGGAAGCTCTATAACGGGCGCAAGGCCAAGGGTGAGAGCATCCGGGTGTTCCCGATGTCCAACTGGACCGAGCTGGACATCTGGCAGTACATCCACCTCGAAGGCATCGAGATCGTCCCGCTCTACTACGCCGCCAAACGCCCGACCGTGGAACGCGACGGGCTGCTGCTGATGGTGGACGATGACCGCTTTCCGCTGGAGCCTGGCGAGGTGCCGGTGGACCGCTCGATCCGGTTCCGCACATTGGGCTGCTACCCGCTGACAGGTGCTGTCGAGAGCGAGGCCGATACCTTGCCGCGCATCATCCAGGAGATGCTGCTGACCACGACCTCGGAACGCCAGGGCCGTGCCATCGACAAGGACGCCTCCGCCTCGATGGAGAAGAAGAAGCAGGAGGGGTATTTCTGATGGACACACAGGATCCTATCTACCGCACCGATGCTTTGATCGCCGAGGATATCGACGCCTATCTGGAAACCCATCAACACAAGACCATGCTGCGCTTCATCACATGCGGGTCGGTGGACGATGGCAAGTCGACGCTGATCGGGCGGCTCCTTTATGACAGCAAGATGATCTTCGAGGATCAACTGGCAGCTTTGGAGGCGGACTCGAAGAAGGTCGGCACACAAGGTGCCAATATCGACTTTGCGCTGCTGGTGGACGGGCTGGCTGCAGAGCGCGAGCAGGGCATTACCATCGACGTTGCCTACCGGTTCTTCGCGACCGAGAAGCGCAAGTTCATCGTCGCCGACACGCCCGGCCACGAGCAGTACACGCGCAACATGTTCACGGGCGCTTCCACGGCGGATCTCGCGGTCCTGTTGATCGACGCCCGCAAGGGCATTCTGACCCAGACGCGGCGGCATTCCTATCTGGCGCATCTGCTCGGTATTCGCCATCTCGTGCTGGCCGTGAACAAGATGGATCTGGTGGATTACAGCGAGGCGCGTTTCAACGAGATCGTCGCCGATTACCGTGCCTTTGCCGACAGTATCGGCATCGAGAACTTCCTGGCCATTCCGCTTTCGGGCCTGGCCGGCGACAACATCGCGACCAAGTCCGCCAACACGCCCTGGTACGAAGGACCCACACTGATCCACCACCTTGAGACTGTTGAGGTGAACGTGGAGGCCGCCCAGGACGCGCCGTTCCGCCTGCCTGTCCAATGGGTCAATCGACCGAACCTCGATTTCCGCGGTTACGCTGGCCAGATTGCAACCGGCAAGATCAAACCGGGTGACGAGGTTCGGATCGTGCCCTCGGGCCGGACGTCCAGCGTGACCCGTATCGTCACCATGAACGGGGATCTGGACGAGGCTGTGGCCGGGCAGTCAGTGACCCTGACGCTGGCCGACGAGGTGGATTGCTCGCGCGGTGACGTGATCTCGGTGGCGGGCGACCCGCCGGAGGTCTCGGACCAGTTCGAGACGACGCTGGTCTGGATGGACCCCTCCGAACTTCTGCCGGGCCGGTCCTACCTGATGAAGATTGGCACCACCACGGTGACGGCGACCATCGGTACGCTGAAGCATCAGGTGAACGTCAACACCATGGAACAGATGCCCGCGACCAAGCTGGAACTCAATGGCATCGGCGTGCTGGAACTGTCGACCGACAAGCCGGTGGTGTTCGACGCCTACAGCGACAACCGCGATCTCGGCGGTTTCATCCTGATCGACCGGATCACCAATGCGACCGTGGCAGCAGGCATGCTGAACTTCAGCCTGCGCCGGGCGCAGAACATCCACTGGCAGGCGACGACCATTGACCGCAATGCCCATGCGGGCCTGAAGAACCAGAAACCGAAGGTGCTCTGGTTCACGGGGCTGTCCGGGTCCGGCAAGTCGACCATCGCCAACGAGGTCGAGAAGCGCCTTCACATGATGAACCGCCACACGTTCCTCTTGGACGGGGACAATGTGCGCCACGGGCTGAACAAGGACCTCGGCTTCACGGATGCCGCACGGGTCGAGAACATCCGCCGCGTGGGCGAGGTCTCGAAGCTGATGGTGGATGCGGGTCTGATCGTGCTGACGGCCTTCATCTCGCCCTTCCGGGCCGAGCGGCGCATGGTGCGCCAGATGTTGCCTGAGGGCGAGTTCGTCGAGATCTTCGTGGACACGCCGCTGGAGGTCGCGGAAGAGCGCGATGTGAAGGGGCTCTACAAGAAGGCCCGCGCCGGAGAACTTGCAAACTTCACCGGTATCGACAGCCCCTACGAGCCGCCGCGCAACCCGGAAATCCGGGTGAACACAACCGAGGCGACACCCGCCCAGGCCGCCCAGAAAATCATCGACTGGCTCTTTGATTGGGACGGCTGACTTTCTTTTGCCAGCAGGTTCATACTGTTTGAGAGCTTGGGCGTTTACGCCTCCTTAAGGTCAACACTCTCTTAATCGCACGCAGTGACTGCGTGCATGTATTCATATGAGTTCCCGCCTGTTTCTGTGGGAGACCAACATGTCTGTTTCTGTAGCCGCATGGCTTGGCCGCTTTGCATCTGGCAACCGGTTAGCGGGCGCAGTGGCACCGATATTTGATGCCGTGTCAGGACGCCCATTTTCCGCAGCGGCACTCCAACGGGTGCAGATCTACCAAACCCGCTCACGAATCGGGTTTTCACAGACCTATCCGTTTCTCCGTCACGCGCCGGATATGCGGTGGAAGCAAGGCGTCGAGATCCGTTGTGCTGATATAGAGCGTTTGCTCAATGGTGACTTGGCACCTGCAGTTGCTGATGTCGTTCTCCTGCAACCCTGGTTCGACGTGAATCGGGCTGCGTTGGTACGGGCGCTGGAACATGTCAGGTCACGCAATCCCGATGCCCGAATTATCCTGCTGGATGGCTGTGCGCATAGTGATCTGCGGTTGGCACGTCACGTGGATCCTTTCGTGGATTGCTACGTCAAGAAGTCAGTGTTCCGGGACCGAGGGCAGTACCTGCACGCGACCCGTGGTGATACCAACCTGACTGATTATCTTGGCGCCCAATACGGCTACTCCGAAGCTGAGGTGGACTGGCAGACACCTCGCTCTGTGTTGCCCAAACTTATCGTTGGACCGGGCTTTGTTACAGCCCCTGGCCTGTTCGACGGATTCCTGCGTGCAGCGCCAGATTTCATCGGCCCCAGACCCATAGACCTTCATGCGCGGCTCGCGACCCAAGGTTCAGGTTGGTACGCTGCGATGCGCAAGGATGCTGCAACACGCGCATCTGAACTGCCAGGGCATACCGTCACCGGAACCGGCGTCTCGCGACGCGTTTTTCTCCGAGAACTGCTTCAATCTAAAATGGTATTTAGCCCATTCGGATATGGCGAGCTTTGCTGGCGCGACGTCGAGGGGTTTCTGACAGGGGCTGTGGTGATCAAACAGGACATGAGCCATCTCGATACCCGGCCTGACCTGTTCAGACCCTGGGAGACTTATGTACCTGTTGCCTGGGATTTTTCGGACCTCGAAGCGAACTTTGCCCGTCTCTACCATGATGACAAGTTAAGACACCGCATAGCGAATGAAGCATGGCGTACTGTCCGCACATATCTGGAACTCCATCTGCAGAATGATCTGGAGGCAATTCTGTTTAGCGGGTCAGAACGGGCCGATGCGGTGCAGCCAGGAGGCTTGGCTCCGGAACCGTTGGAGGCTGCTTGATGTTGGCCATTTCCTCACCGGCCTCGCTTCGCCCAAACCTTGATTTGGCGAGCATTGATCTCCTCGATGGCGCGGGTCTTGCCTACTATCAGGGCGCGGCGTTGGTAGGCGCAAATGAAGCGTCGGAGCTCAATGTCTCCGTGCCGTTTCACTCCGCGCAACGCAGCGCCAAAATAGCCAACAAGATAGTTTATGCCACCCAGGATATACGGCGGATAAGCCATCCTGAAGAGTGCTGTGGCGGTGAGAAACAACGGATCGCTGCCCATGTAGTATTGTCCAAATCCGTGGCGTCTGCGGCCTTTGAGGATACTCCCTTCACTCGAACCCATGGCTCGAAGGTGCTCGAAACGCAGGTCAGGAGTGCCCCAGCTGCAAGCGATCCAACCACATTGCCGGGCCTTGTGGCAATCAATCCCGTCCCACATGAC
>JBGCFK010000375.1:0-5660 GCA_045106875.1 Paracoccaceae bacterium
CAAGCAGTTTGGCGAGTTCAAGGCGTATGACGAGATTGACGGCGCGCCTGAAGAGAAGGCACGCGGGATCACGATCTCGACTGCACACGTCGAGTACGAGACCGAAGCGCGTCACTACGCGCATGTCGACTGCCCCGGCCATGCCGACTATGTGAAGAACATGATCACCGGTGCTGCCCAGATGGATGGTGCGATCCTGGTCGTGAACGCAGCCGACGGGCCGATGCCGCAGACGCGTGAGCACATCCTGCTGGCCCGTCAGGTTGGCGTGCCTGCACTGGTGGTGTTCCTCAACAAGGTCGACCAGGTCGATGACGAGGAACTGCTGGAACTGGTCGACATGGAAGTCCGCGAGCTGCTCAGCAGCTACGAGTTCCCCGGCGACGATATCCCGATCGTGTCTGGCTCGGCCCTGGCCGCGCTGGAAGACCGTGACGACGCGATTGGCAAAACCAAGATCGCCGAGCTCATGAAGGCCGTGGACGAATATATCCCACAGCCCGAGCGCCCCATCGACCAGCCATTCCTGATGCCGATCGAGGACGTGTTCTCGATTTCGGGCCGCGGTACCGTGGTCACGGGCCGTGTCGAGCGCGGCGTGGTCACCGTCGGCGAGGAAATCGAGATCGTCGGTATCCGCGACACACAGAAGACCACCTGCACGGGTGTCGAGATGTTCCGCAAGCTGCTGGATCGCGGTGAGGCGGGCGACAATATCGGTGCCCTGCTGCGCGGTATCGACCGTGAGGGCGTCGAGCGCGGACAGGTTCTGTGCAAGCCCGGGTCGGTTCAGCCACACACGAAGTTCGAGGCGGAAGCCTACATCCTGACCAAGGAAGAGGGTGGCCGTCACACGCCGTTCTTCTCGAACTACCGTCCGCAGTTCTACTTCCGCACGACGGATGTGACAGGCACGGTCGAGCTGCCCGCAGGCACGGAAATGGTGATGCCGGGCGACAACATCTCGTTCGTGGTGAACCTGATCCAGCCGATCGCGATGGAAGACAAACTGCGCTTCGCAATCCGCGAAGGCGGCCGCACAGTCGGCGCCGGAGTGGTAAGCAAGATCATCGAGTGACATGATCGATGGAGCAGGCTGGAAGGCCTGCTCCAAGACCCGGCTGATCGCTTGCCCCAAATGGGGGAGATGGCTTATCGACGACTTCTCCAGTTACGGTTACTGGGGCGCGTGCAATCGACAAAGCTGTTTGACACGAAGACGGCGTGTGAGGCTTGTACTCTGGGGCAACACTGTCTTCGCGAAGATTCACGGCGATTATCGATGGCCGACGTGTCAATGGTATCGCCGATGATGTGACGATCATTGGTGGAGGGCGGACCGCAATCGAGTCAAAATTCACTGAAGATTGGGCGACTTCGTTGCGAAACCCGAGTAGCCCGCAAGGTCATCAACCTTGGGCGATTGCAGAGCAAAACCAGATGTTGACCCAAGCCCGGAACTCCTCGTCGGCATTCCCGGGCGGCGCAGTGTACCACACGAATAGCTTAGACTTGGCCAATCACTATATGGGTGCGCTCTGGGCTGGTGAGGTTGCAGTCACAGTTTGTTCGACTCCCAGATCGGCCGTATCTTGCCTTGCGTGCGCCCAACGAATGCGTTCTGATATTTGCTGGTTCAGGGCGCGTGGAGGCAAGGGTGGCAGGAATTCAGCGGTTGTTACTGCTGGCAGGGCTTTTGTTTTGGCCCGGAACCGGTTTGGGACAGACGCACTACACACCGCCCGCCGGTTGCGAGGCACTGGCGACGCTCCGGCTGGCAAGTTGCGTGGTGCGTCAGATCTCGGCCTGCGCGAATGGCAATATCTCGGATCAGTTCTCCGAAGGGCGCCTGATCGGTCGCGCCGAATACAGCCACCCGTCGCTCTTCATGCGGTTCATCGGCACCAACGGTTCTGTCTCGGGGCACAAATACGGTCCCGGTGCCCCCAAGCTGGGGGATGTCCTGAAACGAGGCCAGCGTTTCGAGTATTCGCGCGAAGTCTACCGCAACATGGGCGAACCGACGCCGGGCGACCAAGGTACCGAAGTGATGCAGGTCGGGCGGCTCGGCACCATCGAGATCGGTCAGCGGTCCCATAAGGTCCGGGATATCCGATTCGAGGTCACCAACGAAGCAGGTTACCGCTATGTCGAGCGCGCACTCATTCTTGTCGATCCGGAACTTACGCTTGGCGTCACATCGCGAGAACTCGCCTCGGATGGCGGGACCAAGTCTAACTACAGCTCTCTGCCCGAGGCGATTTCACTGCCTGGCGATCCTGACTTTCTGGGCTTCGACCCAGCACCGTCCTGCTTGCCTGCATCCTGATCCCCGACCTCAGAGGCGTTCAGCATGCCAGGCGACGTGTTCCTCCATGAAGCTGGCCACAAAGTAGTACGAATGGTCGTAACCCGCCTGCATGCGGAACGATCCTGCATTGCGGGTCTCTGCGAGCGCGCCTGCCAGAGCCTCCGGCTTCAACAGGTCCAGAAACTGGTCGGCGCCGCCCTGATCCACAAGGATCTCGCGCGGCCAGCCGGTTTCCCTCAACAACAACGTTGCATCGTGGCCGGACCACTTGCTCTCATCCGAGCCAAGATATGCACCCAGTTGCTTTCTGCCCCAGTCGCTTGCCGTCGGATTGGCGATAGGCGCAAAGGCTGAGACGGACTGATAGATGTCGGGGTTGCGCATGGCCAATGTCAGCGCACCATGCCCGCCCATCGAGTGCCCGGTGATGCCTTGCCGGTCAGCGGCGATCGGGAACTCGGACGTCACAAGCTTCTGCAACTCATCGGTTATGTAGGAATACATCTGGAAATGCGGCGCCCAGGGCGCCTCGGTGGCATCCACATAGAAACCAGCGCCTTGGCCTAGATCATAGGCTTCATCATCCGCAACACCTTCACCGCGCGGCGAGGTATCCGGGAACACGATGGCCATACCAGCCTCGGCAGCCCAGGCCTGCGCACCGGCTTTGGTCATGGCGTTCTCATGCGTGCACGTCAGGCCCGACAGGTACCAGAGGCATGGGACCTCGATTTCCTCCGCATCTGGCGGCAGATACACCGCAAAGGTCATGTCACAGCCCGTCGTGCTGGCCTTGTGCGTATAGACGCCCTGTATGCCACCGAAGGCACGGTTCTCAGACACGGTTTCCATGAAATCTCCCTGACGTTGCTTGATCCAGCTATACGGTCTCGACCGTACCCTCGCAAGCGATGGCGTAACCGGAGCAAGCCTATTTCGGCGGCTGTGACACGGTCGGTATTGCCAGATCCAGGTTGCTCACCAACACCTGCGAGTCATGCGGTTGGCGCCAGTTCTGCTCCAAAGTCTGGCTGTCCACCTAATCAAAGCGATACGGATATAGAACCTCGGGCCAGAGCGCCCTCAGATCGACCAAGGTCCTGTAGTCGGTTCGCGGCCATCCCGCCTTCGCTTCTGCCCGGGAACTCGACAATCACAGTTTCGCCGGGCTGATGCTCGATCACCGCGTACTCGTTCGGGATCGCCAGCAGGCCTATCGGAAGAGCGATGTATCAAAGGAAAAGACCCAACAGCAGCAGTCAGGGAGCCACGATCAGCCATGTGACATAGCGCACTACTGGAAAGCTTTTCGGATTAGTGCGCTCCACATCGAAACGTCGCTAGACCACATCAACCGATCCAGTACAGTCAATCGGAAAGTTCAGCGACCGGGCAATGAAGCACATTTCATGGGCGCGATCATGGAGATCGTCCAGCAATGCGGGATTGCCTGCGGAGATCCGCACTTTCGGATGCAGAGTGGCCGAGGTAAACTGGCCTGATCCGTCCGCATTCATCTCCATGACAGCTTCGATGCGGTCCTCATAGGCTTCCACCACCCAGCCTGCATTCGACGCGAGGTGCAGGAACCACAGCATGTGGCAGCTGGAGATCGCGCCAACCAATGCATCTTCCGGGTTCCATGCCGCGGCATCCCCCCGGAACGCCGCATCCGCAGAGCCGGCCAGCACCGGCTTTCCGTTGATATGGATTTCGTGGCTCCGATCATAGGCGCGGTAGTCTGCCGTGCCGCTGCCCGTGTTCCCGGTCCACAAAACGCTTGCTGTGTATTTGTGCGCTTGAGCCATCATTCTCTCCCGGTTGGACGCCATCGCCCGTATACGCTTGTCGCGGGGTGATTGAAAATGTCCGGGTATGCTCCCAAATCTATATGGATCAAACGGAGGATGCCGCATGCAGTGCCCAATCGACGGAACTCAACTTGTCATGACAGATCGCAGCGGTGTCGAAATCGACTATTGTCCCCAATGCCGTGGGGTCTGGTTGGATCGAGGCGAGTTGGACAAGATCATCGAACGAAGTGGCGCCGCCGCTGCCTCTCATGCACCGCCTCCACCTCCCCCTGCCGGACGCGGCTATCAGCAGGATGCCCCGCGTGAGGACACACATAGAAAGAAGAAACGCGAGAACCCGGTTACTGATCTCCTGGGCGATTTGTTCGACTTTTGACCGGTCCCGGTCGGTGGACGCGCGCCATCAATAGCTGAACTCGCGGAATACCCGGGTAACGTCGCCAGCCCAATTGCCATGGTAGTGGGCGAGCAGTTCGTCGGCTGCGGTCTCGCCACGCTCAACCGTGTCGTGCAGGGCGTTCAGGAAATGGCGTTCGTCCGGAACCATGCCGCCCGAGCCTGGCCGGGCTCGAGCCCGAAGTCCTTGGTCCGAAATCGCGAGGACATCTCGTGCGATATCCTGCATCGTGCGCCCGCGCAGTTCGGCCTTCAGTCCGTGGACAGACGCATCTACGCGGAGCTGCTCTCGTTCCTCTGCCGTCCAGTCACCGCAGAGATCCCACGCTGCGTCCAAAGCGCCCTGATCATATGTGAGTCCGACCCAGAACGCAGGCAACGCACAAAGCCTGCGCCAAGGACCACCATCGGCGCCGCGCATTTCGATGAACTTCTTGATCCGCGCTTCCGGGAAGATCGTTGTCAGGTGATCGGCCCAATCCGAGAGTGTGGGCTTTTCACCGGGCAGCGCAGGCAGTTTGCCCTCCAGAAAATCCCGAAAGCTTTGCCCCAACGCGTCGATGTACTGACCGTTGCGATAGACAAAATACATTGGCACATCCAATGCGTATTCTGCCCAGCGCTCGAACCCCATGCCGTCCTCAAAAACCCATGGCAGCATGCCTGTTCGGTCAGCATCCAGATCCCGCCAGATCCGGCTGCGCCATGACATGTGGCCATTGGTCTTGCCATCAAAGAAGGGAGAGTTGGCAAAAAGTGCTGTCGCAACCGGTTGCAGTGCCAGCGCGCCGCGCAGCTTCTGCACCATGTCGGCCTCGGTTTCGAAGTCGAGGTTCACCTGCACTGTGCAGGTCCGGTACATCATCTGCGTGCCATGAGTGCCGACATCGCCCATATAGCGCGTCATCAGCTTGTAGCGCCCCTTGGGCATCATCGGCATATCTTCATGCGACCAGTGCGGCGCCGCGCCCAGCCCAATGAAACCTACACCGATGTTATCAGCGATGGATTTCACTTCGGCGAGATGCGCATTCACCTCATCACAGGTCTCGTGAATAGTTTCGAGCGGCGCGCCCGAAAGCTCCAGCTGCCCACCCGGCTCCAGCGACACATTCGCACCGTCCTTGGTCAGGCCAATG
>JBGCFK010000376.1:0-7816 GCA_045106875.1 Paracoccaceae bacterium
CTCGGCCACCGCGCTGTCGAAATCCGGCATGGGCCGGGTCTGAAGGCAGGCGACATTCAGGGGACGGGACATTGCGTTCTCCTCGTGTTGGCTCAGAATCAGCTGCCTCAGAATTTACAATAGGCCTGACGAAGCTGCACCAGAGGATGATTGGGCGACATCTGGAATTTGATCAAGAGCTCACGTGCAATCATGTCGCGATCCTGCTGATTATCCGGCAGCTTGATCTCGTCAGGGACACGCACCCAGCCGTTGATATTGCGGTCGAAGACGGCGGGGTTGCCCTCTTCATAGCCCATGTGGACGTCTTCCAGCCAGTTGAGGTCGTCCCAGCCCATGACCTCCATGTATTGCTTCAGGAAGGGCGTGATCCGGTCATAGTCCGGGACCAGGTTCACATCATATCGATAGCCGATGTGCTGGCCGATTTCCTTCTCGCGCTCCGATTCCAGGCCATCACCCTTGATGAACTGATCGACATCGGTGATCTCCGAGCCGCGGTATTGTGTGCCTGCCATGTGTACGGTCCTCTAGCTCCAATTGTTCAATCTTCGGAACGCTTCCAAGTCATCCCCGTCCAGGTCGTCACATCGAGGAATCGGCTTTGCGAAGTCGATGCTCAGCAGCACCTCCAATACCGGATATCTCGCAGCCGCAGGGCGGAAGGACATTTCGTCTCGCCGCTTGCCACGGATCTGCCCGGGCTCATGCGGACTGTATTGCTGTGACCGGTAAGCTCCGCTCTCCCAACGCCCTTGAACCCTGTCGGCCAGCGCTTTCTCATCAGGGTCTTGGTAGGCGTCGTCTTCAAACGATTCCAAGAGGATACAGATCTCATAGATGACTGACTGGTCACAGTCCTGCGTTTCAAGAAGCCAGTGTATGAACTCCAGACCTTCGTCCCAGTTGTACGTCTTTCCAGCAACACAGACTCGATGGACAGATGGGTCGCGCTCGACCCATTTGCACCATTCCCTCTGCGTTTCTGTAAGCTGCACCTCAAAGTCGCCTTTCACAGATGGTGATAGTCGTCGATGCCGACGGTGTAGTTGGTGCCGGCCAGAGGCACCGCGGCAATCGCCGAGGCCTCCATGGTCAGCGCCGCAAGATCTTCCGGCTCCAGGGAATGCAACGACGTCTTCCCGCAGGCCCGCGCGAACAACTGAGCCTCGATGGTCAGCGTGTGCAGGAAGTTATAGACCCGCTCCGCCGCCTCGTCGGGGTTCAGACGCTTGCGCAGTTCCGGGTCCTGCGTCGCGACACCCACCGGGCAGCGGCCCGTGTGGCAGTGGTAACAATAGCCGGGCTCGGCCCCGATCTCCTCAGGGTAGTTGGCTTCGTCGATATCCTTGTTGCAGTTCAGCGCCATCAGTGACGAGTGCCCAATGGCGATCGCATCCGCCCCCAGCGCAATGGCTTTCGCCACGTCTGCGCCGTTGCGGATCCCGCCCGCATAGACCAGCGTGATCTCTCCGCGCTTGCCAAGATCGTCAATGGCCTTGCGGGCCTGCCGGATGGCAGCCATGCCAGGCACACCAGTGTCCTCGGTTGCGAGGTGAGGACCAGCGCCTGTGCCACCTTCCATCCCGTCGATATAGATGGCGTCGGGATCGCATTTCACGGCCATCCGCACATCGTCATAGACCCGCGCTGCACCCAGCTTGAGTTGGATCGGGATCTGCCAGTCGGTCGCTTCACGGATCTCGAGGATCTTCAGCGCCAGATCATCCGGGCCAAGCCAGTCGGGGTGACGCGCCGGGGACCGTTGGTCGATACCTGCGGGCAATGACCGCATCTCGGCCACCTGATCCGTGACCTTCTGGCCCATCAGGTGTCCGCCAAGGCCGACCTTACAGCCCTGACCGATGAAGAACTCACAGGCATCCGCCAGCATCAGGTGGTGAGGGTTGAAGCCGTACCGCGACTGGATGCACTGGTAGTACCACTTGGTCGAATAGCGCCGCTCGTCTGGGATCATGCCGCCTTCGCCGGAACAGGTCGCCGAGCCCGCCATGGTCGCGCCGCGCGCGAGCGCCGTCTTGGCCTCGAAACTGAGCGCGCCAAAAGACATGCCGGTGATGTAGACAGGAATATCCAGCTTGATCGGTTTCTTCGCGCGCGGGCCAATGACGACATCGGTATCGCATTTCTCGCGGTAGCCCTCGATCACGAACCGGGTCAGTGTGCCCGGCAGGAAGGTCAGGTCATCCCAATGCGGGATCTTCTTCATCAGCGAAAAGCCACGCATCCGGTACCGGCCAAGCTCGGCCTTGATGTGGATGTCGTCCATCACCCGCGGCGGGAAGATGAAGCTGTCGCCCAGACGGTTCGGATCACGCGCCAGCGCTGGTTTTTTCGGGGGTGCTCCGTCAGCAGCCATTTGATTCTCCTAAGCTCAAGTCTGTTCGCAAGGGGCGGAGGCGCGGACGCCTCCAAGAGTGCCTGGCGCTCAGAGGATCAGTTTCTTCTCGTTCGGTTCCAGATTGTCGTAGTTCCAGAGCTGTTTGCCCGCCACGATCTTGCTGAAGTGGTCAACTCCGTTTTCGGGCAGAAGACCGTAGAGGTTCAGCTTGCGGGTCAGCCATGCCTTGTCCAGATCCGTCAACTCGGCGGGCACTGCATCCACACCGCAGGACTTGATATCCCCGCCCACATAAATCGTGCCGTCATACATGCTGTCGCCAAGGTTCTTGCCCGCGTTCCCGCAAACGATCATGCGCCCGCGTTGCATCATGAAACCGGACAGGGCACCAGTATCACCGCCGACGATGATCGTCCCGCCCTTCATGTCGATCCCGGTACGAGAGCCCACGGAACCCTTGCACACCAGATCGCCGCCACGGATGGCTGCACCGAATGTCGAGCCTGCGTTCTTCTCGATCACGATAGTACCGGACATCATGTTCTCGCCGCAGGACCAGCCAACGCGTCCGTTCACACGGACATTTGGCCCGTCGATCAGTCCGGTCGAGAAGTACCCCGTCGAGCCCTCGATGATCAGGTTCAGCCGGTTCAGGATGCCGACCCCTATCGAGTGCTTGCCGCGAGGGTTTTGCACAACGATCGTGCCATAGCCCTCGTCCATCAGCGTGCGGATCTGGTTGTTCACTTCGGTCGATGACAGATTGTCCGCATCGATCTCTGTGCGCTTGTTGAAGTCCACATCCTTGGCGAAGGCGTAGGTAAATGCCTCCTCCTCGGCAGGTTCAAAGAAGGTCTCCATCGAACGGCCCGACAACTGCTCGGACATCATGCCAAGATCCTTGGCACGCGCCTCCTGCTTGTCGCCCCAGTCGAGATCAGGCTCCCAGCCCATTTCGTTCACTTGTCCAGTCACGCGCGCCATACCCGGACCTCCTCATCGTACGGATCGTAGGTGTCGATTTCCTGCGGCAGGATCGCCCGGATCGCGACTTCTTCAGACGCCATCGCGATCATGTCGTCGCTTTCGTAAAGAACCAGCGGTTTGGCCGCCATCGTGTCCTTGGCCATGCCCAGGCTGTCCTTGGTCGCAACCAGATAGGTGAACACGCCGTCGATTTCCTTGATCGACCGCTCGAGGCTTTCCTCCAGCTCGATCCCGTTGTTCAGGTTGTCCGCCGTATAGACCGCCAGCAGTTCCGAGTCGCAGGAAGACATGAACCTGTGGCCCTTGCGCTCCATCTCGCGGCGCATCAGCCAATAGTTTGTGATCTGGCCGTTATGGACCACGGACACATCGTTATAGGGGAAAGCCCAGTAGGGGTGCGCCGAGCGGATATCGACATCCGATTCCGTCGCCATTCGCGTATGACCGATCCCGTGCGTGCCCTGAAAGCTGCTGAGCCCGTACTGTTCCGAGACCACATTGGCGTCGCCCAGATCCTTGATCAGTTCCAGCGCATTGCCCATGGACAGGATCTCGGTGCCCTCGACGTCCTCGACATAGCGCGCCATGGCTTCGGTATCGCCTGAATGCGCGATCACCCAGCGTTGAGCATAGGCCGTGGCCTCGTCGCGGGATTTGATGACGGCACCGTGCTCGCCGAGACGCTTCTCGACTTCGGCGATGCGTGTCGCAATCTTGGCGGGCATGTCGAAGCCGTGCCCCATGTCCTCGGCCTCGGCCACCTTGAAGCGCATGACGTACTCGCCATCGTTGGCGTTGCCATAAACCGCAAAGCCGGTGCTGTCAGGCCCCCGGTGTTTCAGCGCCGTCAGCATCGAGGTCATCTCGGCGCCCACGCCAGATGATTTTCCACGATGTATAAGTCCTGCAATTCCACACATGCAGATTGCCTCCCTCTTGGGATGGTTGAACAGTTACGGGCGGGCGCCATGGCCTGCCCGGATGACGTGCCTCAGGGGAGGCATTCCATGTAGGTTTCTTTGTCCCAATCGGTGACGGTCGACATGAACCGCGCATACTCGTCCGATTTGTATTCGTCGTAGAGCCTCATCATCTCGCCCGGCAGACCGCGCTGAACGACTTCGTTGTTGCGCAGATGCTCAAGCGCCTCGCCAAGGGACATCGGCAGTTTCTTGACGTCCTTGCCGTCCTTGATGGCCTCGTAGATGTTGCGTTCTTCGGGCTCACCCGGGTCCAGATTGTTGTCCAGTCCATCATCCATGGCCGCGAGCAAAGTCGACCCCATGAGATACGGGTTCACCATGCTGTCCACCGAGCGGTATTCAAACCGGCCCGGGGCCGACACACGCAGACCCGTGGTGCGGTTCTGGAAGCCCCAGTCTGCAAAGACAGGCGCCCAGAAGCCGGTGTCCCAAAGGCGGCGATAGGAGTTCACAGTCGAACAGCCGATTGCCGTCAGTGCCTGCAAATGGTGCACCACGCCGCCGATGGCCTTGAGGCCTTGCTTGCCCGGCATCTGCGGGTCCTTGCCGTCAGGCATGAACGTGTTCGTTCCGCCTTTGACATACATGTAGTTGTCTTTCATGCCCGGCAGCGCGTTGGGATCGTTGCCTGTGCGGACAAACTCGTCCTTGCCGCCCTTCCAGAGTGACATATTGTGGTGACAGCCCGAGGCCGACACGCCCATGAAAGGCTTGGTCATGAAGCAGGCGAAGATTCCGAACTCACGTGCCACCTGGGCACAAATCTGACGATAGGTGGTCAGACGATCGGCATTGCGCAGCACATCGTCGAACATCCAGTTCAGCTCAAGCTGCCCAGGGGCGTCCTCGTGGTCGCCCTGCACCATGTCGAAGCCCATCTTCCGCGTGTATTCCATGACCTTCATGGTCACCGGTCGGAGGCTTTCGAACTGATCGATGTGATAGCAATAGGGCTTGGAGAAACCGTCCTCCGGCACGCCCTGTTCGTTGAACTTCAGCCACATCATCTCAGGCTCGGTGCCCATGCGGAGCTGCAGCTTGTGCTTCTTGCGAAACGCCTCATGCATCTGGCGCAGGTTGCCGCGGCTGTCGGCTGTCAGATACGCGCCGGGCTCGCCCTTTTCCTCGCGGTTGCGGAACGGTGTGCAATGGAAGCGTCCGATCTTTGGCGCCCAGGGCAGCTGCATGAAGGTCTCGGGCTCGGGTATGCCGACCAGTTCGGCAGCTTCCGGTCCGTACCCCATGTAGTTGCCAGCGCGGTCCGTGAAGAGGTTCATGGTCGCGCCATAGACGAGCTGGAAGCCCTTCATGGCGACGTTTTCCCAGTGATCCGCCGGAATACCCTTGCCCATGATCTTGCCGGGGACCGACACAAATTGCAGGTAGAGATACTCGATCCCCAACTCATCAATCTTCTTGCGGACGGCCTTTATCTTGGCGTCGCGGCCCTTGGCCTCGACAAAAGCTTCGATTTCCATTTTGGCCATTGGAGACTCCCTGCGCGCTCGTTCTGTTAGGCGATTCTTCACGAAATCCATACCAATCATGAACCAAAGTCAACGCGCTTTGGTATTTTGGTACATAATTGGTATAAGATCCCGAATCGATTGTTAACGCAGCATCGGGAGCCGTTTTGAACGCTCAGGACATCACCTACGACTTGCGTCTTCAGATCGAAGCAGGAGGCTATGCGCCGCAAACGCGTCTACCGGCGGAGCGGGTATTGGCGGAGCGTTACGGCGCCGCGCGGGGCACCGTACGCGAGGCCATAAAGTTGTTGGAGCGCGACGGTATCGTCGAGACGCGGGCAGGTTCCGGCACCTATGTAGCCCGGCACATTGCCGGAGTGATGCCGTCTGTCATCGAGACCACGCGCCCGCTGGAACTGGTGGATGCCCGCTTCGCGCTGGAGCCGCATATGGTCCGTCTTGCAGTCCTGCATGGCACGGACGCCGACCTCGAGATCTGCGAAGGTCATCTGGTAGACATGGAATCCTGCCTTGATTCCAAGCGCTTCGCAGATTTTGACGAGAGCTTTCATCTGTCTCTGGCGGACGCGGCGCATAATCCGATGATCCGTTGGATGATGGAGAAATGCCATGATGTGCGCAGCCATGTTCAGTGGAACCGGATGCGGACGCTGACGCTGACTGGGCCGGTCATAGGCCTCTACAATCGCCAGCACCGGGCCATCGTCGACGCCATCCGTGCAAGGCGCAGCGACGAGGCAATGCAGGCCATGCGCGATCACCTCGACACGGCGCGGCGCAGTCTGGTCGAGGCCACGATCTAGCCCTGCCGACCGAAAACGCCCGTATGGCATGCGTACCGCAAGCGTATGGCACGCGTATGTACAGAATCTCGACCTCGCACGTGCGTCCCGGCTTGGGTTGTGGTTACATTCACAAAAGCCCCAAATGCTACGCAACCCACTTTTGGACCAATAATGTACCAATTGATCTGGCAACTAACGCTCGGCAGTGCGGTGATCGCCGTCGCGATTGCCATCCAGGCCTCGATGATCGGAGTGGCAGCGATGTTTCGCCCACATGTCGCGCGCAGGCTGCACCGGGTCAAACTGTCGACGATGACCCTTGTCATCTCGATCTCCGCGCTGTGGATGCTGGCAGGCATGACGGTCAGCGTATGGGCATGGGCCGTGACGCTTCGGATCGCCGGGGCCTTCGATGGGCTGGAGCCCGCACTTTACTTCGCGCTTGCCAGCTACACGACCCTGGGGTTCGGAGATCTGTTGCCACCTCAGGAATGGCGCATTCTGGGTGCGATGATCGGGGCGAATGGCATGCTGGGGTTTGGACTCGCCACAGCAGCAATGGTCGAATTCATCACCCGTCTACGAGATGATCTAGCCAGTCGGTGATGATCCTTGGCAGGGTCCGGAACAACATGATCAGGACCAGCGTTGCCAGATACGGAGTTCCGAAGATGCGTTCGCTTGTTTGCATTGCCTTGCCTGTCGTCACCGGGCGTGGTGGCTTGGGCACCCGCTCCGACGGACCCGTCGCAACTGATCGCGATCGAGGCCATGCTTCGCGCTACCTAGAGCGTTTTCGGACCAATTGAGTCACGAATACCCTGCCGCGCTTCGCGCTCTCGGGTCATTCGCGAACTGACCGGTCCAATCAGGTCCGAAAACGCCCTAGATGTATGGTCTGGCCAAAGGCCGCGCGCCGCTGGCGCGATGATAGAGCTTACACGCCGTGGCGATCTTCCGCCGGGCACAAAGATCAACCGTGGTGCGATTTCTGCCAACGGTCTGGTTCGTAGCCTGTCCGGGACGCGGGTTCACCTTGCAAATCTGGGGCCGGTCTGAGTTCGAGCCATCTAACCCGGATTATTCACCGGGAGGCTGATTTCAGGTTGGCAACGGTAGCATAAGTCTTTGAAACAGCGTAAAGAATTAGGTGCTTAAGCCATTCTTCCTGCCGGACGAAAACTGCCCCGCTGCCATGACCGATCCTGC
>JBGCFK010000377.1:0-3872 GCA_045106875.1 Paracoccaceae bacterium
CACCATCGCCCGGAACGTCAAGGCCAACTCACCCGAGGGCCATCGCCCGATTGGCAAGTTCGAGTGGCCCGCGCTGCTGCGCAGATTGGACCGTTCGGACGAAGGTTACAAACAATGATGAAAGCCTTCCCACCTGCCCCCGAAGATCAGGTAACACTGGCCAACTGGCGAACCGCGCCGCACTGTCATTGGGCGTTTCACCATGCGCGCGAGATCGTGCCCTCGGCGGATATCCCGAATATGCCGGGTGCCGTTTGGGATCTGCCTGATGGCGCAACGGCAGAAATGCCGGATTTCGAGCATGCTGGTCGCACGGTCAGCTTTGCGGACTATTGTACAGACCTCCATGTAGACGCGTTGGTCGTTTTGCGCAGCGGCCAGGTCGTGCACGAACACTACGCCAACGGGATGGACCGGACTGCGCCGCACATCATCTTTTCGGTGTCCAAATCCATGCTGGGCCTGCTGGCGGGTATCCTGTCGGACAAGGGGTTGCTTGATCTGAACGCCCCTGCGACGACATACGTTCCCGAACTGGCGGGGTCTGCGTTTGAAGGCGCCACAGTACACAACCTGCTGGACATGCGATCGGGCGTTTTCTTTGACGAGGACTATCTGGCGACGTCTGGCCCGATTGTCGATTATCGAAAGGCGACCAACTGGAACCCGCTTGACCCCGGCGAGAAACCCAGTGACTTGCGCAGTTTCCTGCCGACCCTGACAGATCGTACCGGTGCCCATGGTGGCGCGTTCGACTACACTTCGCCTTGCACGGACCTGATGGGCTGGGTGTTGGAGAGAGCGGCGGGCCAACGCTACGCTGACCTTTTTACGGATCTCCTGTGGCGGCCCATGGGCGCAGAGACGCCTGCAAACATAACGGTGGACCGCCTGGGCGCACCGCGCTGCGCGGGCGGGATCTCGATGACGGCGCACGATCTCGCACGGGTTGGCCAGATGCTGGTGGAGGGCGGACGCGGCGTCGTCCCGTCCGACTGGATCAAGAGCATTGCGCATGATGGCGATACCGCCGCCTGGGACGCTGGCAGTATGGCACCTGACTTTCCCGGCATTTCAATGCACTACCGAGGCTTCTGGTATGTGCTGCGCGATCGGGGGCCGACATTGATGTGTGTCGGGATACATGGTCAGAACCTGCTGGTGGACCTTTCTTCCGGCCTGGTCATGGCCAAGTTCGCGTCGAACCCCATGCCGATGAACCCGGATCACAAGCAGATGACTCTCGCCCTGTTCGAGGCATTGCGCCAGCAAGGCTGACCAGTCGCGGAAGGCTGGCGGTCCCGCGCCGCGGGGTGGGTGGGATCTCGCTGCGCCTGTCTGCTCGCTGACCTTTCAAGGGAGCGGCGCGGGACCTTCAATCA
This sequence comes from Paracoccaceae bacterium, assembly GCA_045106875.1. Taxonomy (GTDB): domain Bacteria; phylum Pseudomonadota; class Alphaproteobacteria; order Rhodobacterales; family Rhodobacteraceae; genus Thermohalobaculum. The sequence continues at coordinate 1,383 of JBGCFK010000377.1, forward strand.
GGATACCAACTGGGTTTGCGCTTTTCGAGAAAGCTCTTCAGGCCCTCGTCAGCTTCAGCGTCCAGCCGCTTCATCCCATGCGGTCGCGCCATCTCGACGCGATCGAGATCTGAATAGACAAGGCCGGAGTATTTGAGAATCGACTCCTTGGATGCGGCCAAAGCGTCCGGCGGGCAGTGCAGCAGCGCATCGACAATGGGCGCCGCCGTCTCGTCCAAAGCACCCTCGGCGCAAACCTCGTCGACCAACCCAATATCCATGGCACGCGCGGCGTCAAAACGCTCGCAGGTCAGCGCGTAGCGGCGCAACCTGCCTGCCCCGACCCGGCTGAGAAGTTGCGGGACGATCGGCACTGCCGTCAGGCCCCAGCGCGCCTCAGTTATGGAGAAGATCGCACTTTGGTCCGCGACCACGATATCGCAGGCCGCGATGATCCCCGTACCCCCGCCGAAACACCCACCATGAACCAGGGCCACGACGGGTTTCGGCAGGCAGGTCAGCCTGTGCACGGCGTCTGTGGTGCGTTGCGACACGGCGATGTTCTCCTCGACCGAGGCATCCCGCACAGACTGGATCCAGGCAAGATCAGCGCCGGCCTGAAAGTGCTTGCCCGCGCCACGGATCACCACGACCCGCACAGCGTCATCCGTCGCGAGCGCGGCGACACCGTCCAGCAACGCCTGGATCATCTCGCCATTGTAGGCGTTATTGCGCTCGGGCCTGTTCAAGGTCACGGTTGCAACCCCGCGCCGATCGACGTCCAATTTCACAACTTCTGCGCGCATCACCTTCTCCTCTCTGCAAAAATACCGATTCTTCCGCATCGTGGAAGCTTGAATATCAGATTGGAACGCTAGGTCCCCCGCATACCTCTTGCACGGTGCGACATTCTTGTCCAAAGAGAGGTGAGTAGATGACCGCGAGAATCGACCCGGACAACGGGCGGGCGGCAGGGGAAACAGATAGGGAGGCGTGGCCGCGTGCCGCGATACGCTGAATTTGACCAATTCGCTTCGTGAAATCGCCCGTTCCGGGGGCTTCGTATGAGCAGGGTTCTGGAAGTCGAGAACCTCCATGTTCATTTTCCGCTCGAATTCGGTCGGGTCGTCAAGGCCGTGCGCGGCGTAAGCTTTCACATCGACCGTGGCGAGACACTGGCCATTGTAGGCGAGTCCGGATCCGGCAAGTCGGTGACCGCAATGTCGGTCATGCGGCTGAACGATTTCATGCACGCCAAGTACCCCGAGGGAAAGATCACGCTGACGCCCGAGGGGTCTGAGCCTATTGATATCTTGCGGGCCAGCCAGTCCCGAATGCAGGACGTGCGCGGCGATCACATCTCGATGATCTTTCAGGAGCCCATGACCTCGCTGAACCCGGTGCTGCGCAATGGCTTCCAGGTCACCGAAGCGATCATGCGCCATCAGGCAGTGTCCGAGGAAGAGGCCGAGAAACGCGCCATGGATCTGTTCGATCTGGTGCGTATTCCCGAGGCAAAGAAACGTTTCATCCAGTATCCACACCAGCTTTCCGGCGGCATGCGCCAGCGCGTGATGATCGCGATGGCACTCTCCTGCCGGCCTTCGTTGCTGATTGCTGATGAACCGACAACGGCACTGGATGTGACCATTCAGGCGCAGATCCTCGAACTGATCAAGATGCTGCAGGAAGAGATCGGCATGTCTGTTCTCTTTATCACCCATGACATGGGCGTGGTGGCAGAGGTCGCCGACCGGGTTGCCGTCATGTTGCTGGGCAAGAAGGTCGAGGAAGGCGCTGCCGAGCAGATCTTCCACAACCCCCAGCACCCCTACACGCAAGCGCTGTTGAACGCGGTGCCGCGACTGGGTTCGATGAAGGGCAAGAATGCGCCCGAAAAGTTCAGAGGCGTCGAGATGCGCGGAACTTTCGCCGAGATGGCTGAATCGCAAACGGCGGCGGAGTAAAAAACATGGCTCTGGATCTGGCGAAAAGCGCGGACGCGCTGCTCAATGTCAAAGGTATGACTACCTATTTCGATATCACCGGCGGCGTGCTGGGCACACCGCAGGCGCGGGTGCATGCGGTCGAAGATATCTCGTTCCACATCAAACCCGGTGAAACCCTTGCAATGGTTGGTGAATCCGGTTGTGGCAAGTCGACCACCGGGCGCACGCTGATCGGTCTCGAGAAAGCCACGCGTGGCCAGATCGAGTTTGACGGCAAGGACCTGACAAAGATGAGCCGGTCAGAGCGCAAGGCCAGCATTACTCAGATGCAGATGATCTTTCAGGATCCGTATTCATCGCTGAACCCGCGCCAGACCGTGGGGACGTCGATCTCGGAACCGATGATCGTGCACAAGGTCATGCCCAAGGCCGACATCAAGCCAACCGTTGTTGGCCTGCTGAAGAAAGTGGGCCTCGGTGAAGAGCACTACGACCGTTTTCCGCACGAGTTCTCTGGCGGTCAGCGCCAGCGCATCTGCATCGCCCGTGCGCTGGGGCTGAC
>JBGCFK010000378.1:0-9752 GCA_045106875.1 Paracoccaceae bacterium
AACGCCAATGCGATCGGGGTGTGCGTAGCGCGCCATAGGTCACGCATGGCCATCGGCTGGGTCTGGAAGCCGGAGATCCATAGTCTGACATAGCGAGTGTTGCTCATATCAGTACCACGCGTCATGTCTCCGCAGCCTACCATCGGCCCCCCGGTACCTTCGACTCCGTCGAGTGATTTCTTCAGGCTTGAAGCCTAAATCTGCAAGACCCGGACGCAAGTACATGTACCCTCCCCGCGATTCCGATGTCGCGCCGCGACTCTACCGAAGTCCGGTTAACATTTCCGCGCGAAAACCGCATGTTGAGTTGCGGGATGCAATGACCGTTGGTCACTTTGCAATGCAATTGATCCCAAGCCAACCCAATAACTGGCAGTTTGTCAGTGTTAGCGTCAATTAATCACAAAGCCCAAGGCAGATTTTCAAAGAGCCTTCGTTAATCGAAATCAATTGAGCATACTCAGTCTCAACGCAATGAATGGTGAGAGCATAGAGTGAACACCGAGGCTGCTGGGGGCTTCAGGTCGGTGTGGCAATCATGGGGTGAGTATTGCTGCACGCGGAATCGCACAGTGAGCCATCGCCTAGAACTCAACTACCGCCTGCACTCTTTTCGCCGGTCATCCGACAGGCCGCTTTAGTTCTTGGGAGCTTAGATAATGAACATTCTCGTAACCTATGGCTGGGATTCTTTGGGCACGGGTGTGTCGTCCACGGCAAAGACTGTCTACACCGATGGCGACGATGAGCAGACTACGATTGTTCAGTATGCCGGGTTCTACAAGGAGATCACGATCTCCAATATCGATGGTGTGTACACATACTCGCTGACCCAGACACAAACCGTTGGCACGACCACCATCTCAATCGATCACAATATCACCAGGGGCGATCTGGGCAACGGTTACGAGACGTTCGAAGATTACGACTATGTGTCGGACGGGCTGTATCACGACGTGTACCACAGCAAGGAGATCCGCACCCATGACGGCTCGGTCGCGCATGCCGAGGTCTATGTGGCCGGTTCCATCGAGGGCGAGGTCAATATCGATGCTGAAGCTGTGCTGGACTATGACAGCAAAGGGTCGGTGTCGATCGCCAAGACCACTATTACCGGTGATCTGAACGGCGATGTGGACGCAAATTCCACGGCCCGAGTGCTGGACGGCGATTACTCGGTCGCCAACTCCAGTAACGTTGTGACCGGGGTAATCGACGGCGACATCGATCAGAACACGGAAGCGAATGTCGGATTGGAGGGTGACGGCGCCCGCGGCTCCGTAGCTGTTGCGAGGAATGTCACCGCCGGGCATGTCGAAGGCGATGTGGATCAGCACTCGGAAGCTGATGTCGACGGCGGCTCGCATTCCGTGGCCGTCACCACCAACGTTGCCGCCGGTGTTATCGACGATGATGTCACTCAGACTGCAGATGCAGATGTGAACGGCGGTTCCGGATCCGTCGCCGTAGCACACAGTGTGGTGGCGGGTGATCTGGAAGGAACAGTCGAGCAGTCCGCAGATGCCGAAGTCAGCGATGGTGCCCACTCCGTTGCAGTGGCAGTCGACGTTGCGGCAGGTGCGATCGAAGGCGGCGTAACCCAGGCGACTGACGCTGACGTCTCCGGCGGCACGGGCTCGGTCGCTGTTGCCGTGGATGTCGCAGCTGGTCATATCGAAGGTGGTGTGGAGCAGAAAGCGGATGCCGAAGTCGACGGTGGCACCCATTCGGTTGCCGTCACCCACAACGTAGCAGCAGGTGTGATCGACAGTGGCGTCGACCAGACTGCCGAAGCGGATGTCAGTGGCGGCACAGGCTCGGTTGCGGTGTCGGTTGGCGTTGCTGCAGGTCACATCTCGGACGGGGTCGAACAGTTCTCCGATGCAGATGTCACTGACGGCAGCCACTCGGTTGCCGTTGCAGTCGCCGTTGCGGCAGGCGCGATCGAAGGCGGTGTAAGCCAGGCGACTGACGCTGACGTCTCCGGCGGTACCGGTTCGGTCGCTGTTGCCGTAGATGTCGCAGCCGGTCATATCGACGGTGGCATTGAACAGGACGCAGCCGCTGAGGTGAGCGGCGGGCAGCATTCGGTGGCTGTGACCCATAATGTATCAGCGGGCGTGATCGAAGGCGGTGTCGAACAGACGGCTGAAGCGGATGTCAGCGGCGGCACAGGCTCGGTCGCTGTTGCCGTGGATGTCGCAGCCGGTCATATCGAAGGTGGCATCGAACAGGACGCAGCCGCTGAGGTGAGCGGCGGGCAGCATTCGGTGGCAGTTTCTTACGCGGTCACGGCCGGTGTCATTGAAGACGGCGTCAGCCAGCATGTTGAAGCCGATGTGTCGGATGGCACAGGCTCGGTGGCCGTGGCCATCGACGTCGCAGCAGGCCATATCGACGGCGGTGTCACGCAGGCCGCAGACTCTGACGTGTCCGGCGGCACGCACTCGGTTTCGGTTGCGACCAACGTGGCCGCAGGGGTTATCGACGATGGCGTGCACCAGTGCGCCGATGCCGAGACAAGCGGTGGAACCGGCGTTGTCGCTGTCTCGCACAATGTGGGTGTCGGCATAATTGATGATGGCGTGAAACAGGTGGCCTCGGCAGACTCGGCTGATGGCACCCATGTGGCTGTGGTCTCAGTGAATGTGGCGGCAGGTCATATAGATGGTGGTGTGAAGCAGGCTGCCGATGCTGATGCGGACTCGGAAGGCGGTCTCGGCATTGTCGCAATCACCTACAACGTCGCAGCTGGTGATATTGACGGCGGGGTCGCGCAGCTGGCTGACTCGGATGCGGATGCAACTGGCGGCCTTGGCGTCGTCGCGGTCGCCGTGAATGTGGGCGCGGGCCATATCGATGATGGCGTGCAGCAAGTTGCCGATGCAGATGCCAGCACCTCGGGAGGCACGCACATAGTGGCTGTATCCACTAACGTCACTGCAGGAGAAATCGACGGAGGCATCCTGCAGGTCTCGGATGCAGCGGCCGAAGCCGAAGGTGGCGTCGGGATTGTTGCAGTGTCGCACAATGTTGCAGTCGGGCATATCGATGAGGGCACCACCCAAGTATCGGATGCCACTGCCGACGGCACTGGTGGCGCGCATATCGTATCTGTTGCTGTCAACGTTGCCGCAGGAGATATCGACGGCAGCGTCGAGCAGATCGCCGACAGCGAAACTGACGCAGACGGTGGTTTTGGCAGCGTGACGATCGCGGTCAACAAGGCGGCGGGTGCAATCGACGGTGACGTCGCGCAAACCGCTGATGCAGATACAGATGGTGGCACCATCACTGCAGCGGTCGCTGTGAATGTTGCTGCCGGCCACATCGGTGATGATGTGAACCAGACAGCGGATGCGGACATTGTCGACGGCGAACACGAGCACGTTGTCGATGTGAACGTGGACGCCTTCGTGCTACCCGCCGGAGCTGACCAGATCGCAGTGGCAGAGCTGGGCGGCGATGCTGACACCGGCGACACCAATACGCTTCAGAATGTTGAGCTTGCTCTCGGCGAACTCGACAGCGCACATGACAAGGCCTGCAAGACCGGGGATACTCCCTCCCTCTCGGGGACTGTATCCACAGCTGGCCCGGGCAGCCAGTCGATCACCTTCATCATCGATCACAGCTTCGACATGTTCCGGAGACTTCCCACCACAACGGAATCGGATGCGAATGGGGATGGCCAGATCCGGGTCATCGATGCCGTGCTGAACCAGATCGTCGAGGAAACGCAGGGCCTCGACGATGCGCAGACGCTGCACTTCATACTGGCTGGTGACGAGCAACTCCGCGGCGAAGTTACAGTGACTGCCAGTCAAGTTGAGACAGCGGTCGCAAATGATGACCTGCCGGGTCTCTTCGCCAGCGCGCTCAGCCAACCCGACGGAACCGAGGTCAACACCAACCTTGATTTCAGAGCGATCAATCTCGATCTCGCGCTCGAGGCAGCAATCACCCATATCACCGATACCACCTTGGGTTTTGATGGCAACACCGGCGCCGATCAGGACAACATCATCGTGATCACTGCGTCCGACGGCACGGTCGGAATCGATCCCGTGACCGGAGCCTCACTGCCGCTGGAAGATTTCACCGACACGCGTGGTGAGCTGCTTGATGCGAACGGTATCGACGCCGATATCGACGTCATTGCCCTGAACACAGGTATCCTGCTGGACGAGATAGACGCGAGCTTCGACTTCGATCCTGCTGTGATCGACCCCAGCAACTCGTTCGACCCATTGCTTCTGGTCGAACTGGACAGTGATGGCGTCATCGCGAACATCGCTGATGGTGCGCCCACGTTCGGGCTGGCGGATTTGAGCGAAAACACGATCCTTGTAGATAATGGCGACGTTCTGTCGGTCATTGTTGGGACACAAGAGTTCAGTGTCGCGCTTGGTGAGGTTGAGGACCTGAACCCGGCGGCAGACGTCTTCGAGTTCTCGCTGGCGGGTCTGGAGGCAGTTGATCCGACGCAGATTTTCCTGACCATCGATCGTGACGGAGACGGAGCGGCTGATGGTTCCCCGGTTCAGGTGCCGGCCGCATCGATCCTCGAGACAGCGCCCGATGTATTTGAGTTCGACTTCTCTCTTCCGTCGCAGGAAGACATGTTTGGGGGCTGACCCGGACGATTCGAGCAGTGAACCTGAGTTGGGCCAAGGCCATGTGCCTTGGCCCAATTCGTTCGGGCTGGCCGGATGGCTCGCGCAAACGTTTTACAGCCATCTGTTGGAGTGGGCGTGCCAGAAACAGCGGCTTTCTCCCCTCTCAAGGACCTGGGTTTGCCTCGTCGACCAGCTTCGGCTGACACCGACCGCAGGTCTTGCTGATGCTGAACGTCCGGCACGCAAATCTGGTGTTGGCAGATCGGTATTGCACGGTCCAATGGGCCATTTCCTTGCACTGAAACGGCGTTTCCGCTTGTATCCGAGCATCTCCGTGAGCAACGCATTCGGGATGCGCTTCTCGGTGCACATTGTCCTCATCCGCGTTCGCCACTGTCACTCGGACCATCGGCGGACTTTGGTTCAGTAACTTCTTCCAACGCCTCAAGCCGGGCATCAGCAACGCCCCAAGCCAGTCGTGCGTCGCCCGTCAGCTGTAAAGGCTCGCTGAACTCATCCCGTGTTCCCGGCAAAGCCCGACATCTGGTGCGCCGTTCTCAGGCTGGGTCAAAATGCTCATGACCCATGGGTCGCTGACTTTAATTTAATCATCAGAAACCCCTCATTCATCTGTTGAGAAAACTCCACTTTCAGATGCATCTGATTTTCGAGGGGATTGCCTGAGCATCGATACGCGACGTAAGGACTCACGACGGTGCTTTGTGACCCGAGATATATGTTGTGCGGCATTGGGTTCAACAGTCCCTACTCCGTACCTGTCATCTCAGCCCCAGTCGGTAGATCCTTGAATACAGAGTGGTCGGCTTGACGCCCAGCTTCTCGGCAGCGCCACCGGGGCCCGAAACCTTCCCGTCAGAGGCGTCCAAGGCAGACCGGATATTGGCGATATCCCGGTATCTCCGGTCGGTTTCGGTCTGGATGACAGCGTCGGTGTCCGCCGGTTCGGCAGTGGCAACCGATGCGCTGACAGCGTTCTCCGCAGGCAACTCGAAGGTCAGCTTGCGTCCCTGGGACAGGATCAGGGCCCGTTCGACCACATTGGCAAGTTCACGCGCATTGCCCGGCCAGGAATAGCCCATCAATGCCTCGATATTCGTGCGCGACAGCGCGGGCTCCGGCATGTTCAGTGTTCGGGCTGAGAGTTTGGCGAAATGCGTGGCAAGCGGAGGAATATCCTCGGCCCTGTTCCTGAGCGCGGACAGATAGAGCGGAAAGACGTTCAGACGGAAGAACAGGTCCTCGCGGAACCGGCCATCAGCAACATCGCTGGCTAGATCCCGGTTGGTGGCAGCGATGATCCGCACATCGGTTTCGCGCGTCTCCGCCTCGCCCAGCCGCTCGAAGGTGCGCTCCTGCAGCACCCGCAGCAGTTTGCCCTGCAGCTCCAGCGGGATCTCGCCGACCTCGTCCAGAAAGATCGTGCCCCCATCGGCCAGTTCGAAGCGACCGACGCGATCGCGCAGAGCACCTGTGAATGCGCCTTTGACATGGCCAAAGAACTCGCTTTCGAACAATTCACGCGGGATGGCGGCACAATTCACGCGGATCAGGGGACGGGTTGCGCGTGTGCTGTCGGCATGGATGGCCTGTGCGACCAGTTCTTTGCCTGTTCCGCTTTCGCCGATGATCAGCCCATTGGCGTCGGTGGGTGCGACCAGCTCGATCTGCTTGACCGTCTCGGCGATGGCTGGGCTTACGCCGATGATCTCGTGATGGTTGCGGCTGTGACGGACTTCCTCCTGGAGGTAGGCATTTTCGTTTTCCAGCCGGTTCTTCAGCCGCTCGACCTCCGCCAAGGCATCGCGCAGGCGGCGTTCGTTCTCCCTGCGCTCGGTTATGTCTCGGAAAATGATCACGGCGCCCAGCACGTCGGAGCCGTCGATCATGGGTGTCGAGGAGTATTCTACCCGGATAGGATGCCCATCCTTGCGCCAGAAGATCTCGTCCTCGACCAGATTCACTTTGGCATGGCGAAAGGCGTTGTAGATCGGGCAATTCTCGACCAGGTAGGGCGTTCCATCGGCGTGATGATGGTGGATAAGATCGTGCATGTTGTGGCCGATCAGGTCCGAGGCATCCCAGCCCAGCATTTCCACTGCAGCTGGATTCACAAAGGTGGTTAGCCCTTCTGAGTCGACGCCGTAAATTCCGTCACCGGCCGAGGTCAGGATCAGGTCGTTCAGCCGCTCCGCCTGCCGGAACAGCCGCTCCATCCGTTGCCATTCCAGCAAGCCGCCATGGATCACCGCGTCCTGTTCCTCGGCCCGGTTGCGCCGCGCCCGTTCGGCCAGATCGGAGGCCAAAAAGATCAGGCGCAGCCCACTCCCGAAATCATGCGCGCGGGCTTCGTATTCGATGCTGAGGGCATCGCCATTTGCACGCCGCCCTGCAAGCTGACGGGTCCAGGCCGAACCATGATAAGCGACCTCCTCGGCAAACACGACAAGCTGCTCGACGCTGTCGGGATGCAGGCGAGAAAAACCAAGGCCTGCCGCGTCCTCGACCCCGAACAGTGCCGCCGCCTGCGCGTTCGCCGCCAAGATACGGTCAGTTGCCGGGGCGACCACCAGACAGGGCAGCGCCGCCGCATCAACCAGAATGCCCAAGAATGTTGTCTCAGCCCGCGCTTTGTCGGAGGAATTACGAGAATTCGTAATGTCGTTGCGCATTTCCATGATTTACGAGAATGCATAATTTTTGCGCCAATGTGAACCAGGAATCGAAAACGTCTTAAGCAACTGAAATCGTTCACAAAAGAATTCTCTCCCACATACCCCTTAAGTTGGCACGGTCCCTGCAATTACACATTCAGCACCATAACAAACGACCAGACACGGAGATCGCAATGACTGTCAAAAGCCTCGGCAACCCATATGATGGCGACAATGACCTGATCCACGGGGCTTCGTGCACCTGCTCGGACTGCAAGGCCGGGCACAAGGCTCATGATGCCGCACAGGCAGACGCGCTGCCGCAATCCAGCGAAGAGATGCTCGAACGCGTGGTTGAGAACGCCGTCGTCCGCTCGGTCTTTGGCCAGAACGAGTTCTCCCGCCGGTCCTTCGCCAAACTGATGGGCGGGGGCGCCATGGCCGGGCTGATCGGATCCGTTTTCCCCATGGACAAGGCCAAGGCCGCGATCCTTGACAATCTGGGTACGCCCGAGAAGGCTGATCTTCAGATCGGTTTTGTTCCGATCACCTGCGCGACCCCCATCATCATGGCGCAGCCGCTCGGTTTCTATGAAAAGTACGGCCTGAACGCGAGCGTCATCAAGACCGCGGGTTGGGCCGTGGCGCGCGACAAGTCGCTGAACGGCGAATATGACGCCAGCCACATGCTGACCCCGATGCCTCTCGCGATGACCATGGGCGCGGGTTCATCCGCCGAGCCATATCTCATGCCAGCGGTCGAGAACATCAACGGTCAGGCCATCGTTCTATCGAACGAGCATCTCGACAAGCGCGATCCCAAGCAATGGAAGGGCTTCAAGTTCGGCGTGCCGTTCGAATACTCCATGCACAACTTCCTGTTGCGCTACTACGTGGCCGAGCATGGGCTGGACCCGGATCAGGACATCCAAATCCGCGTGGTGCCGCCGCCCGAGATGGTCGCGAACCTGCGCGCCGGAAACCTCGACGGCTATCTGTCGCCCGACCCGTTCAACCAGCGCGCGGTTTGGGAGAAGATCGGCTTCATCCACATCCTCACCAAGGACATCTGGGAGGGCCACCCCTGCTGCGCCTTTGCCTGCCCGGCAAGCCTGGCGAAAGAAATGCCCAACACATATGGCGCGTTGCTGAAATCCATTGTGGACGCGACGCAATACGCTTCGAACCCAGACAACCGGATCGAGATCTCCGAGGCGATCAGCCCTACCAATTACCTCAACCAGCCGGAACCCGTTGTGCGTCAGGTGCTGACAGGACGCTTCGCAGATGGCTTGGGCAATGTGCTGGACGTGCCGGATCGGATCGATTTCGACCCGTTCCCGTGGCACTCGATGGGCGTCTGGATCCTGACCCAGATGAAGCGCTGGGGCTATATCGAGGGGGACGTCGACTACAATGGCATCGCCGAGCAGGTCTATGTCGCGGGCGACACGGCCAAGATCATGAAGGATCTGGGCTACGAGCATCCGGACAAGACCTATGAGAGCTACTCGATCATGGGCAAGACCTTCGATCCGGCGGATCCCGAGGGCTACATCAACTCGTTCCCGATCGGGAAGAAAGGCTAAGCCATGCTGGCCTCTGGTCTTTCGCTGCGGGTGCGGTCGATCCTGCTGTCGCTTGTGATCCTTGTGGTCACGCTCGGGGCCTGGGAGCTATCGATCTCCTCCTCCGGCGGCAGTGGTGGCGAACTGACCGAGTACGAGTTGCTGACCGGGGGAGGCGCGCCCAAGGCAGGTGTGCCTCCACCCTCCGAGGTCTTTGTGAAAGCGTGGGAGCAGTTATCGGATCCGTTCTATGATGCGGGTCCGAACGACAAGGGCATCGGAATCCAGTTGGGGTATTCGCTGTATCGGGTGCTGTCGGGATACTTCCTGGCGGCGGCGCTGGCGATCCCGCTGGGTTTCCTGATCGGCATGTCGCCGCTGATGTACCGCGCGCTGGATCCGTTCATCCAGATCCTGAAGCCGATCTCGCCACTGGCATGGATGCCGCTGGCGCTGTTCGTCATTCAGGACAGCCAGGCTTCGGCGATCTTCGTGATTTTCATCTGTTCGATCTGGCCGATGCTGATCAATACGGCCTTCGGGGTAGCAGGCGTGCGCAAGGACTGGGTCAATGTTGCCCGGACGCATGAGTTGGGGCCGTTCAAGACAGCGTTCCTTGTGATCCTGCCTGCGGCGGCTCCGACCATTCTGACCGGTATGCGGATTTCGATTGGAATCGCATGGCTGGTGATCGTGGCGGCAGAGATGCTCGTGGGCGGCACCGGGATTGGCTACTACGTCTGGAGCGAGTGGAACAACCTCGATCTGCCCTCCGTGATCTTCTCGATCCTGATGATCGGCCTTGTGGGCATGGCGCTGGATGCAGCCTTTGCGCAGGCGCAAAAGGCTGTGGCTTTCAACGAATGATTGGCCTTCAACGTATGAGGTATCCG
>JBGCFK010000379.1:0-7515 GCA_045106875.1 Paracoccaceae bacterium
TGATCCCCAGCGCAAAGATCGCCATCCGACCCAGCGCATTGCCGGTGAACATATTGGCGATTCCAAGGATCCCTCCCTGCGTCTGCTCGACGAACGCTGCGAGCTGCTGTCCATCGATTCCGGGGATCGGGATGAACGTGCCAAGCCGGTAGACAATCAGCAAACCAAGGGCGAACAGAATACGGTTCTGAAGGTCCTTGGCCTTTCCAAAGGCACTCCAGCTCATGCCTGCGGCCATCTGTTCAGCGGCGGATGCCATGCGCTACTCCCTGCCCTCGTGTCTTTGCGATCTATGTGTCGCGGGTAGGATTGCCTAGCCCTCGGCCGAAGTTTCGACAGGCGCGCTAACGGTCAGAGTTCCGCCTTTGGCCTCGACCGCAGCTACAGCCGACTTGGAAGCGCCGGTGACGGTGAGATCCAACTTGCCAGTGATTTCACCGCGACCCAGAATGCGTACGCCATCCTTGATCCGGCGAACCAGACCAGAGGCCAACAGCGCCGCCTCATCGATCGGTGCCTTTGCGTCAATCTTGCCAGCGTCGATGAACGCCTGGATAGCTCCAAGATTGGTGACCGCGTAGGTCTTGCTGTTGATGTTATTGAAACCACGCTTAGGCAAGCGCCGGTGAAGTGGCATCTGGCCGCCCTCGAAGCCTTTGATGGCTACACCCGAGCGGGACTTCTGGCCCTTCATACCGCGACCTGCCGTTTTACCGGTACCGGAGCCCGGACCACGCCCAACGCGCTTGCGCTTCGTGGTCGCACCCGGATTGTCGCTGAGTTCATTCAATTTCATGACGCATCTCCTCTTGCCGGATCTACAGGGCGTGCGTCCGTCCCTGCGCCACAGCTTCAGTAAAGAAAATCGGGCAAACCAGTGGCCGCCCAACTAATCAGCCACGTTCTTCGACGATCTCGACGAGGTGTGGGATCTTGTTCACCATCCCGCGGATGGAAGGTGTGTCCTCCAACTCGCGGGTTTTGTGCATCTTATTAAGGCCCAGCCCGATCAGCGTGGCGCGCTGTTCCTGAGGGCGACGGATCGGGCTGCCGATCTGCTTGACAACGATGGTGGCCATTTATCTCTCCGTCACTCGGCTGTAGCCGCTTCGGCCACAGCCTCTGCGGGTGCTTCACGTGCTGGCAGAATGTCGGCGACCTTCTTGCCGCGACGAGAAGCCACCATGCGCGGCGATTGCTCTTTCTTCAGGCCATCGAACGTTGCACGAACCATGTTGTAGGGGTTCTGCGAGCCAATTGACTTCGCAACAACATCCTGAATGCCCAGCATTTCAAACACGGCACGCATTGGACCACCGGCGATGAGACCCGTTCCCTGCGGCGCCGTGCGCATCATGACCTTACCAGCGCCCCAACGGCCACTCATGTCATGGTGCAATGTCCGGCCTTCGCGCAGCGGAACGCGGATCATCTGGCGTTTCGCTTCTTCGGTTGCCTTGCGGATCGCCTCGGGGACCTCCTTGGCCTTGCCCGAACCGAAACCCACGCGGCCTTTCTGGTCACCAACCACCACAAGTGCGGCAAAGCCGAAGCGCTTGCCACCTTTTACAGTCTTGGAGACCCGGTTGATCGCGACCAAACGGTCTGCAAATTCCGGAGTTTCCTCTTCGCGGCGGTCCCGACGACCACGGCCGCGTCCACCACCATCACGGTTGTCACGTTCTGCCATTGTCGCCTCCTAGAATTTCAATCCGCCCTCGCGGGCGGCGTCGGCAAGAGCTTTCACCTTGCCGTGGAATAGGAACCCGCCACGGTCGAAATACACCTCACCGATGTCCTTCGCCTTGGCCCGTTCTGCGATCGCAGCGCCGACCTTAGCGGCCGCATCCACGTTGTTCTTGCCGACCACACCGAGTTTCGCCTCAAGCGAAGAAGCTGCGGCCAGGGTTACGCCCGCCACATCGTCGATGATCTGAACCGAGATATTCTTCGACGAGCGATGCACGCTCATGCGAAGACGACCACGGTTGGTCTTGCGTAGTTTGTTCCGGACGCGCCCACGGCGCTTCTGGAACAGGTCTCGTTTGCTGTCCGCCATTTGTCCGGTCCTTACTTCTTCTTACCTTCCTTGCGGAAGATGTATTCGCCCTTGTAGCGGATACCCTTACCCTTGAAGGGCTCGGGGCGTCGCCACTCGCGGATCTTGGCCGCCGTCTCGCCAACAAGCTGCTGGTCGATACCGGTGATCTCGATCTCGGTAGGCTTTGCACATTTGATCTCGACCCCATCGGGGATCGAAAAATCGACGTCGTGGGAGTAGCCAAGCGCGAGCTTCAGGACCTTGCCCTGCACCTGCGCACGATAGCCAACCCCCTGGATCTCGAGCTCTTTTTTGAAGCCATCCGAGACACCCATAGCCAGATTGTGGATCATGGGCCGCGTCATGCCCCACTGCTGACGAGCTCGCTTGGAGCTCCCCCGCGGCTTGACGGTGACCGTGTTGCCATCGTGAACCAAGTCCACATCATCCGTTGCGGTGAAGCTCCGCAGACCCTTTGGGCCTTTGGCTTCGACCGTTTGGCCCGACACCTTCCACTCGACACCCGACGGGGCTTCGACGGGGCGTTTTCCGATACGCGACATCTCCAGCCTCCTCAGAATACCGTGCAGAGCACTTCGCCGCCAACATTCTGGGCGCGTGCTTGCGTGTCAGACATCACGCCCTTCGAGGTCGAGACGATCGACACACCAAGACCATTCCGAACGGCCGGGATGCCGGTCACGCCAGAATAGGTGCGACGACCAGGCTTCGAGACCCGTTTCATTTCACGGATCACGGGCGCGCCTTCATGGTACTTCAGGCTGATCTCGACATCAGGCTTGTGATCGCCATTGTCGATAACTTCGTAGCCGCGGATGAAGCCTTCGTCCTTCAACACTTCCAGAACGCGCAGGCGCAGCTTGGAAGACGGCGAGCGCACAGTAGACTTGTTGCGCATGGCCGCGTTGCGGATCCGGGTCAGCATATCACCGAGAGGATCGTTCATTCTCAGCCCTCCCTTACCAGCTCGACTTGACCATGCCCGGGATCTGACCAATCGAGGCCAGGTCACGCAGGGCAATACGGCTCATCTTGAGCTTGCGGTAGTAAGCCTTAGGACGTCCTGAGACCTGACAGCGGTTGTGCAACCGCGTGGCCGAGGAATTCCGTGGCAGCTTGGCCAGCTTAAGACGGGCGCGAAAGCGCTCCTCCATTGGCAGGCTGTCATCCTTGGCAATTTCTTTCAGTTCAGCACGCTTGGTGGCATACTTATCCACCAGCTTCTGACGCTTCTTCTCGCGTTCGAGCATCGCAGCTTTTGCCATCTCGATCCCTCCGATCAGCTGTTGAACGGCATGTTGAAATGCTTCAACAGCGCTTTGGCTTCGGCGTCAGATTTCGCCGTTGTACAAATGATCACGTCCATTCCCCGGATCTGATCGACCTTGTCGTAGTCGATCTCGGGGAACACGATGTGCTCGCGAATGCCCATGGCGTAGTTGCCATTGCCATCGAAGCTTTTGCCCGAGACGCCGCGGAAGTCACGGATGCGGGGCATCGCAATCGTGGTGAGACGATCAATGAAGTCATACATGCGGTCACCGCGCAGCGTCGCCTTGACGCCAATCGCCATGCCGTCACGCAGCTTGAACCCAGCAATCGATTGGCGGGCTTTTGTAGTCACAGGCTGCTGACCCGCAATCAATTGCAGTTCTTCAAAGGCAGCCTTGACCTTCTTTGAATCGCCAACCGCCTCGCCGACGCCCATGTTAAGCACGATCTTGTCGAGCCGAGGGATCTGCATGTCGTTCTTGTACTCGAATTCCTCCTTCAGCGCCGGACGAACCGTTTCGCTGTAGTGAGCTTTCAAGCGTGGGATATATGGGGCACCATCAGCCATCAATCACGTCCCCCGATTTCTTGGCGAAACGAACCTTCTTGCCGTCTTCCATGCGGAACCCGACACGCGTAGCAGCGCCGTCCGCACCGCAGAAAGCAAGGTTTGACAACTGGATAGGCGCTTCTTTTTGTATCTTACCACCTGCATCAGTCTGAGACTGACGCTGATGGCGGGTCACCATATTGATACCAGATACGATTGCGCGTCCATCCTTCGGGACCACCGACAGGATCTCACCTGTCTTGCCCTTGTCACGGCCCGTAAGCACGATGACATTGTCGCCTTTCTTGAGTTTTGCAGCCATCACAACACCTCCGGCGCAAGACTGATGATCTTCATGAAGTTCTTCGCACGCAATTCGCGAACAACGGGCCCGAAGATCCGAGTGCCAATTGGCTCGTTCGCGTTGTTCAGGATGACAGCCGCGTTACGGTCAAACCGGATAGACGTGCCGTCATCCCGCGTAACTTCCTTGGCCGTCCGCACGATGACAGCCTTGCGGATATCACCTTTCTTGACCCGCCCACGCGGGATCGCTTCCTTCACGGAAACGACGATGATGTC
This sequence comes from Paracoccaceae bacterium, assembly GCA_045106875.1. Taxonomy (GTDB): domain Bacteria; phylum Pseudomonadota; class Alphaproteobacteria; order Rhodobacterales; family Rhodobacteraceae; genus Thermohalobaculum. The sequence continues at coordinate 4,467 of JBGCFK010000379.1, forward strand.
ACCGACACCGGCATATTTGCGCTTCGAGCCACCCAGTCCTTTAATGCACTGTACTCGACGCGCACCGGAGTTGTCGGCGACGTCCAGATTGGACTGCATCTGGATCATGGTCCGTTCTCCCGACCTGCGGGGACTATTGCCCCGGGGTTTCGTTCGACCAGAAGGTTATGACGTGAAGGCTTACGCCTCGGCCGTCAGAACCTCCCAGCGTTTTGATTTCGACTTGGGCGCACACTCGATGATGCGCACGATTTCGCCTGACTTGCAGGCGTTGTTTTCGTCATGGGCACGGTACTTCTTGGACGACCGCACTGTCTTTTTCATGGCTGGGTGCGTGAAGCGCCGCTCAACCAGAACTGTGATGGTCTTGTCGTTCTTGTCGCTGACGACCTTGCCTTGCAAAATTCGTTTGGGCATCTCTTACGCCTCGCTCGCGGCCGACTTGGCCTTCTCGTTCAGAATCGTTTTTACCCGTGCCGCATTGCGGCGGACAGAGCGCATCTGCGCAGTGTTTTCCAGCTGGCCCGTAGCCTGCTGAAAGCGAAGGTTGAACGCTTCTTTCTTGAGGCCCTCAAGCTGCTCCCGCAGCTGGTCCGGCGTCTTGTCGCGCAATTCCTGAGCATCCATTGCTCGGTCTTCCTTTCAACATCACGAGTGCGCCCCTGAAGGTGGGTAACGCCGTATCCCGTGGAGGTCTCGGTGAAGCCGCCCGCATACAGGGCGGGGCATCACCTGGCAACCCCTGATTTGTCTGCACAAAAAAACTTTTGGGCCACATGGTAGGGTGAGCTAGAGCCCACCCGAATTCTGTGCCTACCAGTCCTCACGCATCACGATGCGGCTCTTGATCGGCAGCTTCATGGCGGCTAGGCGCAGAGCTTCGCGCGCAATCGGTTCGGCCACACCATCGATCTCAAACATCACGCGGCCAGGCTTTACCTTGGCTGCCCAGTACTCGACCGAGCCCTTACCCTTACCCATCCGGACCTCGGTCGGCTTTTGCGTGACCGGGGTGTCGGGGAAGATACGGATCCAGACGCGGCCTTGACGCTTCATGTGACGCGTCATGGCTCGGCGAGCGCTTTCGATCTGGCGGGCAGTAACCCGCTCAGGCTCGACCGCCTTCAGCCCAAAAGAACCGAAGTTCAGGTCAGAGCCGCCTTTGGCCTCACCCTTGATCCGGCCCTTGTGGAGCTTGCGGAATTTTGTACGCTTTGGAGACAGCATGTCTCTACTCCTCCTTCAGGCTCAACGCGCCGGTTGGCGGTCACGACCACCGGGGCGCGACGAGCCCTCTTGCATTTCAGACTGGCGCCGGTCACGAGCTGCCGGGTCATGTTCCATGATCTCGCCTTTGAAGATCCAGCATTTGACACCGATGATGCCATAGGCCGTAAGACCTTCCGCGTGAGCATAGTCGATGTCCGCACGAAGCGTGTGCAGAGGCACCCGGCCCTCACGATACCATTCAGTACGTGCGATCTCAGCACCGCCGAGACGGCCAGCACAGTTGATCCGGATCCCTTGGGCACCCATACGCATGGCGTTCTGCACGGCACGTTTCATCGCGCGACGGAAAGAGACGCGGCGTTCCAGCTGCTGACAGATGTTTTCGGCCACCAATTGGGCGTCGATCTCGGGACGGCGCACCTCGACGATGTTCAGGTGCAGTTCCGACGCTGTAAGCGACGCAACCTTTTTGCGCAGGCTCTCGATATCGGCACCCTTTTTGCCGATGATCACACCCGGACGCGCCGTATATATGGTTACCCTGCACTTGCGGTGCGGACGTTCGATGACCACGCGGGAAACACCGGCCTGCTTGCACTCTTCGCGTATGAACGCGCGGATCTTGAGATCCTCGTGCAAGAGATCGCCGTATTCCTTGGTATTCGCGTACCAGCGGCTGTCCCATGTACGGTTGATCTGCAGGCGCAGACCGATCGGATTGACTTTATGTCCCATCAGACTTGCTCCTCGACCTGACGCACCTTGATGGTGAGTTGGCTGAATGGCTTCAGGATCCGACCATAGCGTCCACGCGCCCGAGGACGTCCGCGCTTCATGATCAGGTTCTTACCGACCCATGCTTCGGCAACGACCAATTCGTCGACGTCGAGTCCATGGTTGTTCTCGGCATTGGCGATAGCGCTTTCCAACGTCTTCTTCACGTCGCCAGCGATGCGGCGTTTTGAGAACGTCAGGGCGGCCAAGGCCTTGTCTACCGGCTTGCCACGGATCATCGCAGCCACCAGGTTCAGTTTCTGCGGCGATGTCCGGAGCATCCGGTTGACCGCCATTGCTTCATTGTCCGCGACGCGGCGGGGAGTCTTTTCCTTGCCCATCGTCTTACTTCCGTTTCGCTTTTTTGTCGGCCGCATGGCCGTAATAGGTACGCGTGGGCGAGAACTCGCCAAACTTGTGCCCGATCATTTCCTCGGTGACGTTCACCGGGATATGTTTCCGGCCGTTGTAGACACCAAAGGTCAGACCCACAAACTGCGGTAGAATCGTCGAGCGACGCGACCAGATTTTGATCACTTCGTTGCGGCCGGACTCGCGAACTTTCTCGGCTTTCTTAAGCACGTAGGAGTCGACGAACGGGCCTTTCCATACGGAACGTGACATCAGATCGCCCCCCTATTTCTTCTTCGCATGGCGCGAGCGCAGGATATATTTGTCGGTCGTCTTGTTAGACCGCGTGCGATGGCCCTTTGTAGGCTTGCCCCACGGCGTCACCGGATGGCGACCACCCGAGGTCCGACCTTCACCACCACCGTGCGGGTGATCGATCGGGTTCATCACCACACCGCGAACAGACGGACGCTTACCCTTGTGACGGATGCGTCCTGCCTTTCCGTAGTTCTGGTTAGAGTTGTCCGGGTTTGAGACAGCACCGACTGTGGCCACGCACTCCTGACGCACCAAACGGAGCTCACCAGAGCTGAGCCGGATCTGCGCGTAACCACCGTCACGACCAACAAACTGAGCATATGTGCCAGCCGCACGAGCGATCTGCCCGCCCTTGCCTGGCTTCATCTCGATGTTG
>JBGCFK010000038.1:0-5942 GCA_045106875.1 Paracoccaceae bacterium
TGACGCTCGTGTGATCCGCTTCCGAACCTTTTCGAAGGCTTACGGTCTGGCGGGCCTGCGGATCGGTTATGCCGTGGCGCACCCTGACACTGCGCTGTCGTTTGACCGGATACGCAATCACTTCGGCGTCAGCCGCGTCGCTCAGCACGCAGCGATCGCAGCACTGGAGGACAGCACCTATCTGGCCAATGTTCAGGACAAGGTGGCAGAAGCACGCGCCGGGATCGCAAGGATAGCCACTGACAACGGGCTGTCCCCCCTACCCTCGGCCACCAATTTCGTGACCATCGATTGCGGCCAGGATGGAAATTACGCGCGCGCCGTACTGGCAGGACTGATCGACCGCGGCATCTTCGTCCGCATGCCGGGCGTGGCGCCACTGGACAGATGCATTCGCGTGAGCGCCGGACATCCCGAGGATCTGGCCGCCTTTGCTTCTGCCATGCCCGCAGCGTTGACCGACGCGAAGACCAGCAGCGGCCAGTAATCCAACATGCTTACTGGACAATTCACCATGAACATGGTGAACGTATACTTCACGGTGAATATACTAATCTATTAACCGCGTTTATTCAGCGCGTTTTCGTTCAATAGCTGTACCCATATCTTCGTGAGAATGGGGAACGAAAATGATATTTTATCGGATGTTTTGTGTCGCTACTTTAGCAACACTTGGTCTTGGCATGAATGCGGAAGCAGGCACGGCAAGCGACGGTTACCGATGGCTTTCCGAGAACGATGAAGTTCTACGTGAAGGCATCATCTGGAATGACGCCATCGGGGATGGCAAGGATCGCTACAAGAGCGGCGGCATCACGCATGGCTGGGTCATTCCGGATGTGCGCTTCACCCGCGAGCCATGGTTCAATCGCAGGGTCGCAGCCGTAGAGCTGCAAGGGCGCGGCTTCATCGCAACACCCGAGAACACCCAGAATCCGGCGGCTGGTGACCGCCCCTTCGCCGAATACTTCGCCATCGGGGCCTATCTGCGGACAATCGGCATGCCACGCCCTGTGGGACCTGCCTTGACCAAAAGCACCGAGGACCGGATCGGGCTGGAACTTGGCTTGCTTGGCGATCCATTGCCGTTCTTCGAGATTCAGGACGTCATCCACAGCGGCTCGGTGAACAACAACCCCAGCAACACGCTGGATGGGCAGTTCCTGGCCAATATCGAAGCGCGGCGGACATGGCGCTATCACCAGCAGTTGAACGATACCGATCTGGAGTTTGCGCCCTTCGTGCAGGTCTCGGCAGGGATGCGGGAGAACTCGGTGCGCATAGGCGGCGACATTATATACGGGTCCAGCCTGGAGGGGCGGCTCTGGAATCACGATCTGGCAACAGGTGCCATGTATCCCGGTGGCTCGGCCCCGCGCGAAGGACCGCAGCTGATGGTCTGGATGGGTGCTGACGCCGGTTACGTTGCGTCCGATGCAATGCTGGATGGTGGTTTTCTTGCTGATGGACCCAGCGCTGATCGGGAGCCCCTCACTGGCAGGGTTCGGGCAGGTGTCATGGTCGAGATGGGCGATGCTGCGGTGGGTTATTCGATGACTTGGCTAAGTGAAGAGTTTCGCGGCCAGAAACACAGCCAGGTGATCGGGGCCGTCACGGTCAAGCTACGCTTTTAGAGAACGTTGTCCGGGGATGCATCCGATATGTGAGCCGCACAAGAAGGAGATGCCCATCTGATTCGGATTGCATCACCGGCGCTCGAACTAGGCGGCAACCAACACAAAAAGATGATTCTCCATTCCACAGCGCGGCCGGCAGGTCGCGCTGATTGCATTTGAGGCCAAGAGCGCAAGCCAAAGGACCAGTCCCATTGGTATAGCTGCCTGACCAGTGGAGATTCCCGGCGTGAACCAATGTAATCGTTGACTTCCGCCCCCCTGCCCGCTTTGCTGAACTCGCGAGACGGTCGGGGAGAAGCCGGACGCTCACAAACTTACTCGGTCAGGAAAATGGCCAACATGTCTGGGAGGACGCAAATGAAGTTTGGATTTATCAAAAAGCTCACAGGGCTGGCCCTGGCCGCAACTGCGGTAGCAGCGATTTCGGTGGGTGATGCCGAAGCGAAGAAGGTGCGTTGGAAAATGCACTCGGCATTCGGCAAGAACGTCGCAGTACTTGGCCCTGTGGGTTATCGCATCGCGGATATGGTGCGCACCATGTCGGATGGCGATTTCGACATCAAGGTGTTCGAGCCAGGCGCACTTGCCGGCGGTTATGCCTATTATGATCCTATCCAGCAGGGCGCTTTTGAAGCCGCCTACGGCACTCCAGGTGCGAACCAGGGCAAGAACACCGCACTGGCGTTTGCCTCGGCATGGCCATTCGGCCCCGGCTTCCTCGAGTTCAACGCTTGGCTTATGCGCGGCGGCGGTCTTGAATTGATCGGTGAGCTGTACGCAAAGGATGGCATCAAGCACTTCTACTGCGGCGGCGTGCCACCCGAAACTTCGGGCTGGTTCCGTGAGGAAATCACCTCGCTCGATCAGCTGAAGGGCCTGAAGATGCGCTTCTTCGGCATGGGTGCCAAGGTGATGCAGAAGTTCGGTGTGGCAACACAGCAGCTCGCCGGCGGCGACATCTACCCGGCGCTTGAGCTGGGCACAATCGATGCGACCGAGTTCTCGATGCCTGCCATCGACCGTACGCTCGGCTTCTACCAGATCGCAAAGTACAACTACTTCCCTGGCTGGCACCAGCAGTTCACCACAAACGAGATTCTGGTGAACATGGATAAGTGGAATGCACTTTCGGACGCCCACAAGGCGATTTTCGAAGCTGCCTGCCTTGCAAACGTTGCCCATCAGCTAGGCGATGGTGAAGCGCTGCAACCGGCTGCGATGAAGGCCAATACGGCTGACGGCGTGATCATGAAGGTCTGGCCTGACGAGATTCTCGACCAACTGCGGGTCAAGTGGGACGAAGTGCTGGCAGAGGAAATCGCGGCTAATCCTGACGTGAAGAAGTTCTGGGACAGCTACTCCGCATTCCACGAGGAGTACAAAGTCTGGGGCGATCTCGGCTATCTGAAAGACTGATACTGCACGGTGGGACAGGCCAAGCCCTGCCCCACCGAACATATAGCGGCCGGCACGTTACCTGTGCCGGTCGTACTACAGGCGAATGCGGCACTCGAAAAATCCAACAGCCGCAGCGTCACCAGGGAATGGAAATCATAACAGGTTGAGGTAGATGGGAGCGCTACTTAATATAGCCGGGGTCTTTGACAGCATTTCGCGCGGCGTCGGAAAGTTCGCGAGCTGGCTGATAATTCCGTTGATCTTCCTGATCATGTTCGATGTGATCACGCGCAAGATTGACATGATCAAAGAGGCCTCTGCCGAGATTACAATCACGCACGGCTTCTCAGTGTCGTTTATCTTGCAGGATCTGCAATGGCACTTTCATGGTGCCCTGCTGCTGCTGACATTTGGGTTCGGCTATCTGATGAACACCCATGTCCGGGTGGATATCTTCCGCGAAAACGTCTCGCGCCGCAGTCAGGTCTGGGTCGAGACCTGTGGCCTGATCATCTGCGCGATCCCGTTTCTTCTTCTGATGATCTATTTCTCCTACGTCATGGCGTCGTCTTCCTTTGCACAAGGTGAAGGTTCCGAGAGCCAGGTTGGTCTGGGCTGGCGTTGGATCATCAAATCTTTCCTCATCTGGGGGTTCATAATCGCGATCCTCGCGGCCATTGCCACGCTGTTCCGGTGTTTCGCTTATCTCTACGGCGACTATGACCAGCAGGCACAAGCCGAGGACGAACTGCAGTTCTTCACCGATGTCGAGACCCTGCCGAAGGTGGTTCTTGAAGATGAAGAGCCGGGTGCCGGGGGGGCACGCTGATGGAAATGCTTGTTGAGTGGTGGGACTGGTTCCTTTGGGATCACCTCTATGAATACATCGGCGCCTACATGTTCCTGGCGCTGGCTCTCACGCTGTTCACCGGATTGCCGGTAGCCTATGCGCTTGGCGGTGTTTCGGTCGTGTTCGGCTTCATCGCGATCTGGCTCGAGATCTTCGACATCAACATCTACTTCGCCGTGGTGAACCGAATATGGGGGGGTGACGGCGCGTCAGGCGCTGTTCAGAACCCAATATTGGTGGCCATTCCCTGTTTCGTGTTCATGGGCACAATGCTGGAGAAGTCCCGCGTTGCGGCTGATCTGCTGCACATCCTGCAAATCATGTTGAAGCGTGTTCCGGGCGGCCTCGCGCTGTCCGTCACCGTCATGGGCACGATCATGGCAGCCACCACAGGTATCATCGGCGCATCCGTTGTGATGATGACCCTGCTGGCGCTGCCGACCATGCTGCAACGTGGATATGCACCTGAACTGGCAACAGGAACGATCGCGGCCTCGGCGACGCTGGGCATTCTGATCCCACCATCGATCATGCTGGTGCTGATGGCATCCCTGCTGGCCGTATCGGTGGGCAACCTCTTCATCGGCGCACTTCTGCCGGGGTTGCTCCTGTCGGCGCTGTATTTCCTGTACATCCTGACGCGGGCCACGTTGAACCCTTCAGTCGCGCCCAAGATCGAAGAAGACGAGATAGACCTGAAACCCACGAACATGTCGAATTTGATACTGTTCCTGGGATTGGCGGCTCTCTTTGTCTTTGCCGACGTGATCATGCATGCCATCGGTTTCCTGACCGAAGACGTGAACTGGGAATTGGTAACGATCCTTGGAATCTTCTTTGCCGGCATGTGGATTGGCAAACGTGAGGGTAACTCGCTTCTCGGCGGTATCCTCAAGGGCTTCATGCCACCGATCTTTCTGATCATTCTGGTGCTGGGGTCGATCTTCGCGGGCTATGCCACACCGACCGAGGCTGCCGGCGTCGGCGCGTTCGGCTCGATCGTGCTGGCATGGGTGAACGGGACACTGACCTATTCGGTCGTCAAGGAAGTCTGCCACAGGACCGGTCTGACCACGGCGATGATCTTCTTCATCTTCGTCGGCGCGACCGCGTTCTCGACCATCTTCCGGAACGTCTATGGCGAGGAACTGATCATCCACTTCATCGAGTGGTTGGAGCTGAGCCCATGGTACCTCTTGTTCCTGCTGATGTTCGCCGTGTTCATCCTGGGCTTCTTCTTTGACTTCCTGGAGATCACGCTGATCATTCTGCCCGTGTTCGACCCTGTTATCCGAACGCTGGCGCCAGTCTTCGCGGATCATCTTGGCTTCGAGGTGGTCACGGCCACTCAGCAAACCAAGGAGTTCCTCGAAGCACAGGTGATCTACTGGTTTGCGATCCTTGTGGCGGTGAACTTGCAGACGTCCTTCCTGACACCACCCTTCGGTTTCGCGCTCTTCTACATGAAAGGCGTGGCGCCAAGTTCCATTAAAATGCAGGAGATCTACAAGGGCATCATTCCCTTCGTGATCCTGCAGGTGATCGGGATGCTGATCGTCCTAATGCTGCCAAGGCTCGCGCTGCAACTGCCCTATGAGGCAGGACTGGCGCGCATACCCTGGGGCATCGAATGGAACGTTGCCGACAGCGAGTTCGAGCGACGAAAGATCGATGCGCTGCAAAGGATCGAGGACGCCTTGAATAAAAAGACCTCGCTGACTGAACGCGAGATTGAAGGCCATATTGGAACACTCGAGAGCAAGTACCTCGGTGTGGAGAGCCTCGATTTCAACGCACTCAACGAGGAGGCGAATGCGAAGGTGAAGGAGTTGGAGGCATCCAACCCTCCCGAATAGCGCCTTCGCCGGATCCGATATCAAGGGCCGCCTTCCGAGGCGGCCTTTTTCGTTTCAGGGCCTGTCCGTGCTGCACCCGGTTCATTGTCTGTAGTACATGACCGTGTTACCGCCTCACGGTGCCGCAACAGGACTGGCCTATGGAACAGAACGCGCTGACCGATAACTACCGCTCCTGGAAGGGATGGGATCGGGAAACCT